>NZ_JAWOAI010000714.1:0-4034 GCF_033194735.1 Streptomyces sp. W16 | reverse complement strand
GAGCCGTCCTCGCCTGCCTCGCGATGACCTGGCTCAACCCGCACGTCTACCTCGACACCGTCTTCCTGCTCGGCTCGATCGCCGCCGACCGCGGCCCGCTGCGCTGGACCTTCGGACTCGGCGCCGTGTGCGCCAGCGTGTGCTGGTTCACCGCGCTCGGCTTCGGCGCCCGTCTGCTCAGCCGCTTCCTCGCCAAGCCCTCGGCCTGGCGGGTCCTGGACGGCCTGGTCGCCGCGACGATGATCGGCCTCGGCGCAACTCTCGTCGCCGGAACGTGAGATCGCGGATTCGGCAGCCACAGCCGGTGCTGCGATAGTGAACCCTGGTCGATTAGATGTAGCGAGCAACCAGGAAGCCAGTGGACACCAGCGAGAGCACCGACAGCGGCACCGAACCCGAGGCCGAGAAGGACACGGGACCCGCGACCGGACCCCGGCGCGGCTGGCGCCGCTGGGCGATGGACACCCGCCCGCTGCGCATCCCCGCCTACCGCCGCCTGTGGTCCTCGACCATCATCACGGCCGTCGGCAGCCAGCTCACCGCCGTCGCCGTACCCAAGCAGATCTACGACATCACCGGCTCCTCCGCCTGGGTCGGCGCCGCCAGCATGGCCGGCCTGCTGCCGCTCATCGTGTTCGCGCTGTGGGGCGGCGCGATCGCCGACAGCATGGACCGCCGCAAGCTGCTGCTGATCACCAACAGCGGCATAGCCGTCACCTCGGTGCTGTTCTGGCTGCAGGCCGTCACCGGCCTCGAATCGGTGGCCGCGCTGATGCTGCTGCTCGCGATGCAGCAGGCGTTCTGGGGCCTCAACGCG
Source organism: Streptomyces sp. W16 (assembly GCF_033194735.1). Lineage (NCBI taxonomy): Bacteria > Bacillati > Actinomycetota > Actinomycetes > Kitasatosporales > Streptomycetaceae > Streptomyces > Streptomyces sp. W16. The sequence continues at coordinate 3,217 of NZ_JAWOAI010000714.1, read as the reverse complement.
CCTGCCCGCAACGCCTCCATCGCCCGCCTGGTTCCCGCGGAGCAGCTGGCCGCCGCCAACGCCCTCGGCTCGACCGTGATGCAGACAGGGCAGGTCGTCGGACCACTCCTCGCGGGTGCCCTCATCCCGGTCATCGGCCTGCCCGAGCTGTATCTCATCGACGCCCTGGCCCTGTGCGTCACGCTCTGGGCGGTCGTCAAGCTGCCCTCGCTGCCGCCCCTGGAGTCCGCCACACCGCGCCGTGCGGGCTGGCGCGAGGTCGTCGCGGGCTTCCGCTACATCTCGCTGCACAGGGTGCTGTTGCTGTCCTTCCTCGCCGACATCATCGCGATGGTCTTCGGCATGCCCCGCGCCCTGTTCCCGCAGCTGGCCGCCCAGACCTACGCGCCCTACGGCGAGGGCCTCGCGCTCGGCATGCTGTTCGCGGCGATCCCGATCGGGGCGGTGGTCGGCGGACTGTTCTCCGGCACGTTCTCGCGGGCCCGTCGGCACGGCTGGATGGTGATCGGCGCGGTCGTCGCCTGGGGCGTGGCCATCACCGGGTTCGGGCTGAGCAGCAACCTGTGGATCGGTGTGGTCTTCCTGGCCGCCGCCGGAGTCGCCGACATGGTCTCCATGGTGTTCCGCGGGGCGATCCTGCTGTCCGCCGCCACGGACGAGATGCGCGGCCGTATGCAGGGCGTCTTCACCGTCGTGGTGGCGGGCGGGCCCCGCCTCGCCGACGTCCTGCACGGCACGGCGGGCTCGGCCTTCGGCCCCCGCACGGCCGTCGCGGGCGGCGGCATCCTGGTCGTGGTGATCATGCTGACCCTGGCCTTCACGGTCCCGGCGCTGCGCCGCTACCGCATCTGAGGGCGCCCTCAGACCGGCCGATGGAGCGTGTAGTGCTCCATCAGCTTGCCCCGGGTCAGCTCCAGCCGGTGCGCCAGGATCTCCGCGACGATCCGGACCAGGGAGAGCCCGAGCAGCGGATCCTCCACGCACAGCGCGAGAACGGCCGCCGCGTCGAACTCGTAGGCCCGCACGGCACTGAACGCCTCCGCGCCGAAGTCCCACTGGTAGGGCGGGAACAGCCACGACCAGCCGAGCAGGTCGCCCGCGCCGAGACTGCCCACGGTGACCCGCTGCTGGGGTGTCACCCGCTGGTCGAGCGAGACCGCGCCGGAACGGATCACCCAGAAACGGTCGGCCGTGCCGCCCGCCTCGAAGATCCTGGAGTCCTCGGCGAACGAGACCTCCTGCGCGAGTTCCATCAGCCGTTCGCGCTGGGTCTGGGGCAGGGCGGTCAGCAGTTTTATCGCTTTGGTCATGGCACGGGGCTCCTCGCCGGCAGCGGTTCCGGAATTCTCCCTACGCCCATTTCAGCCTCTGCCGCCGTCCCGGGCACCTCGGGGGACGGAATCGGGGCATGAAAAAGCCCTGGCTGGACGGGGGAGACCAGCCAGGGCCGTTAAGCGGTGGCGGCGGAGGACGGTACGGTCGACTCCGTGACCACGTATGAATGAACCGTAAACCATCGATGGGCATTTCGTACCCAGCTGAACCGGTCGCGTGACCGGTTTCACTTCGCGGAATGCCGGCCGGGCGCCACGATCTCGTCCAGCACCCGCAGAACGGCCTCGTAGGCCACCTCCCGCACCGGGTCACCCTGTTCCGACCACGTGTGCGCCTCCTGGGCGGCGAAGGCCCGGGCCCGCTGGATGCGCCGCAACAGTTCGTCCGAGTCCACGACATCAGTCATGCCTCTCGCCTACCCCCGCGAGCGGGGTTCATTGCGCCGGGGCGGCGATCGGCACGCCGAGCGGCCGGGCCAGACCGACCACGGCCTCGTCCAGGCGCTGCAGATGCCGCAGCACGCGGTCGGTGACCCGGCCGTAGCGCGGGGTGCCGGGGGTGCCGGGCCGCAGCAGGGACGCGATGCTCGGCCCGGTCTCGATCAGGCCCACTGCGTCCCCGTCGGCGACATGGGCGCCGATCACCCCGATGTTGTGCACGATCCGGCGCCCCGCCTCCCGCAGTCGCGGATCGGCCGCTATCGACGGATGCGTGGGCAGCAGCTCGGCGGTCGCCGCCAGATACCGCGCGTGATAGGCGCAGGTCTCCAGGAGCGCGACGACATACCGGGCGGTGTCCCGGCGCGCCCGCAACGGCGTGATCGGGTGCGTCAACGGCTGTGTGGAGGCGCTCAGGTCGGCCAGCGCCTGGTCCAAGTCCCGTGCCTTGTCGAGGAGTTCGGCCGCCGGCCCGCCGCTGAGCTGGTCGACGGCGGCCTCGGTGACGTCCGTGAGCCGCACCAGCACGGTACCGAGGAGTTCGTTCGTACGGCGGTCCGTGTGCACCGGCAGCACCAGCGCCGCCGCGACCACCCCGCAGGCCGCGCCGAGCGCCGTCTCCTCGATCCGCAGCAGCAGCACCGACGCGCTGTAGGTGTGCAGCAGCGTGTAGAGCAGGCCCAGCATCGCGGTGACGAAGAAGGACATCAGGGTGTAGGAGAGCGGTGCCGTGTAGAACATCGCGAAGATGAACAGCAGCACCAGCGCGAACGCCGTCCACGTGTGGTGCCCGACCAGCCCCGCGAGACCGATACCGGCCACCACACCGAGGACCGTGCCCAGCAGCCGCCGGTAGCCCTTGACCAGGATCTCGCCGGTGGACGAGGTGTTGATGAACACGATCCAGCAGGTCAGCACCGCCCAGTACCAGCGTTGGCTGGACAGGAACTCGCCGCCGATGATGGCCAGCGAGGACCCGACGGCGACCTGCACGGCCGCTCGCGTGGTCGGCCGCCGCAGGCCCGTGCGCTCCGCGTCCTCCCGCTCGGCCTCCTCGCTCCCCGCGATGGCAACGTCCTCCGCGTCCAGCTCCTCGCGCGAGCGGGTCGTGGCGGGCGTGTCCTCGGACTCGTCCTGTGGCCCGTCCACGGCGATCCGCAGCCCCAGCACCGCCCGAGAGGCCTCACCGATGCCCCGGAACACGTCCTGCACGGCGTCCGAGGCGGGCGGCAGGTTCTCCTCCTCGCGATACCCCAGCAGCCGGTTGCGCACCTGTGCCGGCCCGGTGCCCGAGTCCGCGCCCACGGGCCGCAGGACCATCAGACGCAGCGCCTCCAGCTCGCGGCGCAGCGTGTCGGTCGTCTCGTCCCGCCTGGGCAGCCGGTCGCCCGCGGGTACCGGCGCGCCCGGCAGATGCAGGGTCAGGGTGTGACCCCGCTCGGCGC
>NZ_JAWOAI010000713.1:0-4042 GCF_033194735.1 Streptomyces sp. W16 | reverse complement strand
CGCGAGCACGCCACCGGGCTGCTGCCCGCGCACCTGGTGCCGGCCAGGGTCGTGGTCCTGGACCGGCTGCCGCTGACCGCCGACGGCGAGCTGGACCACGAGGCCCTGCCCGCACCGGACCAAGCCGTCGTGACCGCCCGCCGCGCCCCGACGACCGTCCAGGAAGAGATCCTGTGCGCCGCGTTCGCCAAGGTGCTGAACCTGGATCTGTCCACCGTCGGCATCGAGGACAACTTCTTCGAACTCGGCGGCCACTCCCTGCTCGCGACCCGGCTGGTCGCCCACATCCGCGCCCTGCTCGGGGTCGAACTCGGCATGCGTACGCTCTTCGAAGCCCCCGACATCGCCGCCCTGGCCAAGGCGCTGGACGGAGGGGGCCCCGCGCGTCCGGCGCTGGTGGCCGCAGATCGTCCGGAGCCGTTGCCCTTGTCGTCCGCACAGCAGCGGTTGTGGTTCCTGCACGAGTTGGAGGGACCGAGCGCCACCTACAACATCCCGGCGGTCATCAAACTCTCCGGTGCGGTCGACACCGGTGCGCTGGACGCGGCGTTGCGGGATGTCCTCGGGCGCCACGAGGTGCTGCGCACGCTCTTCCCGTCGGTCGAGGGACGGCCGTACCAGCGGGTGGTGCCGGTGGAGGAGCTCGGCGAGGTGCTCAGCGTGGTACCGGCCGCTCTGGTCGGGCCGGCCGGCCCGACCGCGTCGATCAGCGGGGCGGCGGGCCACTGCTTCGACCTCTCGGCCGAAGTGCCCTTCCGGGCCTGGCTGTTCGAGTCCGGTGCGGACGAACACGTGCTGGTGCTGCTCGTGCATCACATCGCCGGTGACGGCTGGTCGCTGGTGCCGCTGGCACGGGACCTCTCGGTGGCGTACACGGCGCGCCTGGCCGACCAGGAACCCGAATGGGAGCCGCTGGCGGTCCAGTACGCGGACTACACGCTCTGGCAGCGTGAACTGCTCGGCGAGGCGCAGGACCCCGAGAGCCTGCTGAGCAGGCAACTGGCCTACTGGCGCCGCGCGCTGTCCGACATACCGGAGGAAGTGCCGCTGCCCGTCGACCGTGCCCGCCCCGCGGTGGCCACGCATGAGGGCGGGAGCGTGACGCTGGAGATCCCCGCGCGGCTGCACGCCTGGGTCACCGAACTGGCCAGGGACGAAGGCGCGACGGTCTTCATGGTGCTCCAGGCCACGTTGGCCGTGCTGCTCTCCCGGCTCGGCGCCGGCCAGGACATCGTGATCGGAACTCCTACGGCCGGGCGCACCGACACCGCGCTCGACGACCTCGTCGGGTTCTTCGTCAACACCCTCGTCCTGCGCACTGATGTGTCCGGCGGTCCGTCCTTCGGTGAACTGCTCGCCCGGGTGCGGGAGCAGACGCTCGACGCGTTGGCGCACCAGGACGTACCGTTCGAGCGCCTGGTCGAGGAGCTGGCCCCGGCCCGCTCCATGGCCCGCCATCCGCTGTTCCAGGTCGCGCTCGCGCTCCAGAACAACGCCGATCCCGTGCTTCGACTGCCCGGCCTGCGCACGAGCGTTCTGCCCGACGAGGACACCCCGGCCAAGTTCGACCTCTCCTTCGACCTGCGCGAAGGCTTCGACGAGCACGGCCGACCCGCCGGAATGACCGGCGAGGTCTTCTACGCCGTCGACCTGTTCGACCATGCGAGCATCGAGCAGCTCGCCGAACGCTTCACCCGGGTCCTCGACACTCTGACCACCGGCCCGGACCAGCGGGTCGACCAGGTCCCGGTGCTCTCCGCCGCGGAGCGGGAGAAGGTGCTGCACACCTGGAACGACACCTCCCGCTCCGTCCCGCCCACGACCCTGACAGCGCTCTTCGAGGACCAGGCCGCCCGCACCCCCGAGGCCACCTCGGTCGTCTTCGACGGCACCACCTTGACCTACGGCGAGCTCAACACCCGCGCCAACCGGCTCGCGCACCACCTGATCGAGCACGGGGTCGGCCCCGAGGACATCGTGGGCATGGCACTGCCACGGTCGGTCGACCTCGTCGTGGCGATGCTCGGTGTGCTCAAGGCGGGCGCGGCGTATCTTCCGATCGACACCGAATACCCGGAGGAACGGGTCCGGTTCATGATCGAGGACGCGAAGCCGGCGTACGTGGTGACGCTCCGGGCCACCGCGGCAGGGCTGCCGGCCGACGCACCCCTTCTGGTCCTGGACGACGCTGCCACCCAGGAGGAGCTGACCGCGCACCCGGCCTGGAGCCACGACCCGACCGACGACGAGCGCACCGGCCCGCTGACCCCCGCCCACCCTGCCTACGTCATCTACACCTCCGGTTCCACCGGAACTCCCAAGGGCGTGGCGGTACCGCACCAGAGCATCACCAACTTCATCACCGTTCACCGCGAGTCGGTCTTCGCCTGCGCCGCCGATCTCTCGGACCGTCGCCCACTACGGGTCGCGCTGACCACCTCCATATCCTTCGACGCGGTGTGGGACCAGCTGTCGTGCCTGCTGGAGGGGCACGAGCTGCATGTCGTGAGTACGGAGGTGCTCTCCGACATCGGCCTCCTCGCGACCTGGCTGGACGCGCACGACGTCGACTTCCTGGAGCTGACCCCCACGCACATGGCCGCCGCCGTGTCGGAAGGTCTGTTCGACAACGGCCGCCGTACTCCGGCACTGCTCGTGGTCGGTGGCGAGGCCGTGCCGGACTCGCTCTGGGAGTGGCTCGGATCGCTGGGTGAGGATACGCGCAGCTTCAGCTTCTACGGGCCCACGGAGTGCACGGTCTACCAGGTCTTCGCCGAGCCGCGATCCACACCGCGGCCGGTACTCGGCGGACCCACCTTCAATATGCGGGTGTTCGTGCTCGACGACGGCCTGGAACCGGTGGCCCCCGGTGTGACGGGTGAGTTGTACGTGGCGGGCGCCGGTCTGGCGCGCGGCTACCTGAACCGTCCCGCGCTGACCGCGGACCGGTTCGTGGCGTGCCCCTTCGGCGCGTCCGGCGAGCGGATGTACCGGACCGGGGACCTGGCGCGGTGGCGTGCGGACGGGGCCCTCGAGTTCGTCGGCCGGGCCGACGACCAGGTGAAGATCCGCGGGTTCCGGATCGAGATCGGGGAGGTCGAGGCGGTGCTGGCCCGGTATCCCGGTATCGCCCGGGCCGTGGCGGTGGTCCGCGAGGACATCCCCGGTGACAAGCGCTTGGTCGGTTATGCGGTACCCGCCCCGGGGCAGTCCCCGGAACAGATCGCGCAGTTGCCCGGCCTGTTGCGCCGGCATGCCGCGGGGCCGCTCCCGGACTACATGGTGCCGGCCGCGGTCGTGGTCCTGGACCGGCTGCCATTGACCGCCAACGGCAAGCTGGACCGCAAGGCCCTGCCCGAACCGGACTATGCCGTCGCCTCGACCCACCGCGCTCCGACGACCGTGCGGGAGGAGATGCTGTGTGCGGCGTTCGCCGACGTGCTGGGTCTGCCCAATGTCGGCGTCGACGACCACTTCTTCGAACTCGGCGGGCACTCCCTTCTCGCGACCCGGCTGGTCGCCCGCGTCCGCGCCCTGCTCGGGATGGAGATCACCATCCGCGCGTTGTTCGAGGCCCCCACTGTCGCCGCCCTGGCCGGTGCGCTGGTCGAGGAGGGGCCCTCCCGTCCGGCGCTGGTGGCCGGGGTTCGTCCGGAGTCGCTGCCGTTGTCGTTTGCGCAGCAGCGGTTGTGGATCATCGGTCAGTTGGCGGGGCCGAGCAGGGCGTACAACATGCCGTTGGTGCTGCGTCTGTCGGGGTCGTTGGACCGGCGGGCGCTGGTGGCGGCGCTGGGTGATGTGGTGGGCCGGCACGAGAGTCTGCGGACAGTCTTTCCGGTCGTCGATGGTGAGCCGGTCCAGCGGATCCTGCCTGCTGGTGGGATCACGCTGCCGTTCCTCTGGACGGATACCGATGAGGAGCGGGTGACCGAGCTCGTGGTCCGGGCGGCCGGGTATGTTTTCGACCTCGCGTCCGAGATTCCGTTGCGTGCGCACGGTTTCGCCACCGGGCCGGACGAGCACGTTCTGGTGCTGTTGGTGC
>NZ_JAWOAI010000712.1:0-4107 GCF_033194735.1 Streptomyces sp. W16 | reverse complement strand
GTGGCCGCGGCGGCGAGGGAGACGGCGCCACCCACGCACACGGCGGTGTGCAGGGCGCCCCAGCCTCGGTGGTCGCGCCACAGCACCTGTTCCACGGCACCGGCGGCGTGGCCGAACGCGGCGACCGGATGCCCACGGCGGGGATCGCCGAGCAGGTGGTCGCCGAGAAGGCCGGCGGCGGCGCCGTACGCGAAGACGCGATCGGCACGCATCGGCTCAGCCGGTCGCTGAGTCGGACACTGCGCTGGTACGGGACCTCGAACGGCAGCCGAGCATGGCGATATGTCCTCACTCAGGGTGTCCACGCCCTGGTTCGACGAGACCGGCGGTGAGAGTTCCTGGCTCCCGGGGGTGTCTACCCCGGTGACAGTGGCGGGACCGCGCCGGATTCGCACCGGCTTCCTCTCCTGCCGCCGTACATGGCTCCGGCAGTCCACCACGGGGTTGGAAGGGGCGTCAACTTGCTGTTGACCTGCGGGGGAGGAGTGTGCTGATGCCCACACGTCCGCCGTCGGCGGGGCGCGAAAACGTGGAGTGCGGGACGGTGATCCGTCCCGCACCCCACGCTCGGTCCAACTGGCGGCCGGTCAGGCCACGATGATGTAGATCCCGTACGCCACCGCCGCCGCGCAGGCCGCGAAGCAGGCGTACGCGCCGGTCAGGGCGAGGGTCGCGGAGTCGCCCTGGGCGGTGGCCCGTTCGCGGCGCGAGAGGGCGGTGATGCCGAGGGTGAAGACGGCCACCAGGGCCACGGTGGCCACGAGGCTGACGCCGAAGACGGAGCCGAGGGCTGCCCAGTCGATGTGCATGCTGATTCGTTCCTTCGTGTCCGGGGCGCGGGCTCAGACGGCGGCGGCCGGCGGGCTCGCCGGGTCGGACTTCACAACGGGGGCCGGGGTCACGGGCGGCGAGGGGATCGTCGCCGTGAGGCCTTCGGAGAGGGCGACCGACGGCGGCGGGGTCACGGCGGCGATCGCGGTGGTCACCACGCCGGCCGGCTCCTCGAACTCGTTGACGTTCGAGGCGTCGACCACCTGGCGGCGGGAGAGCAGCCAGATCGCGGTGCTGGAGGCGACCAGGAAGACGGCCACCAGCGCGGTGCCCCAGTCGCCCAGGTCGGTCACGGACTCGGCGAGCGCGCCGACCAGTGCGGCGGCCGGCAGTGTCAGACCCCAGGCGATGAACATCCGGGTGGCGGTCGACCAGCGGACGACCCCGCCCTTGCGGCCCAGGCCCGCACCCATCACGGAGCCGGAGACGGCGTGCGTGGTGGAGAGGGAGAAGCCGATGTGCGAGGAGGCCAGGATGACCGCGGCGGCGCTGGTCTGGGCGGCGAAGCCCTGCTGCGGCCGGAGGTCGGTCAGGCCCTTGCCCATGGTGCGGATGATGCGCCAGCCGCCGATGTAGGTGCCCATCGCGATGGCGAGGCCCGCGGAGAGGATGACCCAGGTGGGCGGGTCCGAGTCGGGGGCGATGGAGCCGCCGGCGATCAGGGCCAGCGTGATGATGCCCATCGTCTTCTGCGCGTCGTTCGTGCCGTGGGCCAGCGAGACCAGGCCGGCGGAGGCGATCTGGCCGACGCGGAAGCCCTTGTCGGCGGCCTTGCCGTCCGAGTTCCGGCTCAGTGCGTACGAGAACCTGGTGGCCAGCAGCGCCGCGACGCCCGCGACGATCGGGGCGGCGACCGCGGGCAGCAGCACCTTGGTGACCAGGACGTCGCCGTGGACCGCGCCGGTGCCGGCCGAGGCGATGGTGGCGCCGATCAGACCGCCCATCAGGGCGTGCGAGGAACTGGACGGCAGGCCGACGAGCCAGGTCACCAGGTTCCAGAGGATCGCGCCGACCAGGGCGGCGAAGATGACCTCGGGACGGATGCCGCTCTCGTCGACGAGACCCTTGGAGATCGTGTTGGCGACCTCCACGGAGAGAAAAGCGCCCACCAGGTTGAGGGTGGCCGACATGGCCACCGCGACCTTGGGCTTGAGTGCACCGGTCGAGATGGTGGTGGCCATCGCGTTGGCGGTGTCGTGGAAACCGTTCGTGAAATCGAACGCGAGTGCGGTGATCACCACAATCGCGAGAATCAGCGAGAAGCTTTCCATTTACCCAGGCAATCGTTCGAGGTCATTGGCGCGTTGACCGTAGGCAACCTGAGTGAACGGAAGATGAACTGAGAGGGTCCCTGGAGTGTCTGTACGGGCTAGTAACCGCGGGCGAACTTCTTCAGTTGGCTCGGGGTCCCGTTGAAGAGATTCTGATCACCCGGCAGGCTGCCGCTGTTGTCGTACTGCCAGAAGGTCCAGTACGACCAGCCGGCGGGCAGCGATCCCGCGTCCGCCGACTCGTGGCGGGCGATCCACAGCGCGTGTGTCGAGGCCAGGGCGGTGCTGCTGCCCGTGCAGGTGTTCCACCAGTGGGTGGTCGTGTAGATCACCGGACGGCGGCCGGTCTCCCGCTTCACCTCGGCGCTGAAGGCCTTGATCCAGCCGACCATCCTGGCCTTGCTCAGGCCGTAGCAGCCGTGTTTCTTGTCGTACGGGTTGTATTCGATGTCGAGTGCGGGCGGCAGCGTCCAGCCGTCCGCCTTCCAGCCGCCACCGTGCGCCACGAAGTACGCGGCCTGGGTGGCGCCCGACGACTTGTCCGGGAGCGCGAAGTGGTAGGCGCCGCGGACGATGCGGGCGGTGCGGGCGCCGTTGTACTGCTGGGTGAAGTACGGGTTGACGTAGTCGGTGGACTCGGTCGCCTTGACGTAGACGAACGTGGCGCCCTTCGCCTTCGCGCTCGGCCAGTTGACGTTCTTCTGGTGCGAGGAGACGTCGTGGCCCTTGGCCGGGCTCGCGGCGGCGGCCGGGATCTCGGCGAGCGCGAGCGTGGTTGCGCCGACGGCGAGTGCGGCGAGTGGGACCGCGACGAGGCGGGCGCGACGACGGGACGGTTTGCGATCACGGGCCATGTTTCCCCCGGGAATGGCGGCGTGCACGACAAATCTCCCAGAGGCTATTGGAAGATCTGTCGATGCCGATCGGTCTCCAGCCAAGCGGCTTGAGTGGGCGTTGCATGCCTATATGTACTCTTTCGGATGCGCGGCTTCCGGCTTAAAGTGCCCTCGCCCGAGCGCGTGTTGGGGAACCGGCTGGCAGGATCGCGGCATGGCTGAGCAGCGGCGGGATGAGCGGGATGGGCGGGACGTCCGGGAGGGTGCACAGGCTGTGGGGGAGCCATGGCGGAGGCGTGTGCACGCCGAGGAGGCGCATGCCTGGGACGAACTCGTCGTGACGGCCCGCCGGACGGTGTCCGACGGCCTGGTGGTCGGCACCTCCGGGAACGTCTCGGTGCGCGTCGGCGACATCGTCCTGGTCACACCCTCGGGCGTCCCCTACGACCGGCTGACACCCGACGACACGGTCGGCGTCGACCTCGACGGGCGACAGGTACTCGGCACCCTGCTCCCGACGAGCGAACTGCCCATGCATCTCGCCGTCTACCGCAACACCGGCGCCCAGGCCGTCGTCCACACCCACGCCGTCCACGCGACGGCCGTCTCGACGCTCGTCCCCGAACTCCCCTCGATCCACTACATGTCCGGCGCCCTCGGCGGACCCGTCCGGGTTGCCCCGTATGCGACATACGGCACCGAGGAGTTGGCCGAGAACATGCTCCACGCCCTCGCCGACCGCTCCGCCTGCCTCCTCCAGAACCACGGCACGATGGCCTACGGCAACTCCCTGGACCAGGCGTTCGACCGCACGGCCCAGCTGGAGTGGATGTGCCGGCTGTGGCTGACGGCGTCATCGGTGCCGGGCCTGTCGCCGACGTTGCTGTCGGGGGAGCAGGTGGCTGAGGCGGGGGAGCGGTTGCGGGGGTATGGGCAGCGGCGGGGGTGACTCCCCCTGCACCTCCCGCTCTCCCCGCCTGTACCTCCGGCTCTCCTTCCGTACCTCCCGCTCGCTTCGGTATCCCGCGCTCACCCCGCGCCTCCTTCGGCTGGCCGGTAGCCGGGTCCGCCGGGACACTGGAGCCGTGCGCACAGTCAGAGCGACGGCCGCGGCCGTCTCCGTGGCCCTCGCGGCCGGTGCGGTGGGCGTCGCCGCCGGCCGGTACGCC
>NZ_JAWOAI010000711.1:0-4119 GCF_033194735.1 Streptomyces sp. W16 | reverse complement strand
AGTGCCTCGGCGAGCGCGGCGTTGGCGGCCAGGCGGCGGCGCAGCGACTCCGTCTGGAGGACGGCGGAGCGGACCAGCGGGTGCCGGAAGGCGAGGCTCACCTCGTCGAACCGGATCAACCCGGCCGCCGCGGCGGCGTCGAGCACCCCGACCGTCACCGGGTGGCCCGAGAGCGACGAGGCCGCCGCGAGGATCTCCGCCACCACGCTCTCGTGGTCGACGGCCGCGATGAGCAGGGCGTCCCGGGTCGGGGCGGGCAACTCCACGATCCGTCCGCCGAAGGCTTCCTCCAGCCGTGCGCTCAGCGGCAGGAACGACAGGACGGGTTCGACGACGGGATCACGCGCCGAGCGCGAGGCCGCGGGAAGCTCGACGAGTGCAAGTGGGTTGCCGTCCGCCTGCCGCAGGATCCTGGTCCGGTCGGCCGCGGTCAGATCAGCGGCGGTGGCCTCCAGCAGTTCACGTGCGGCGCGCTCGTCCAGCCCGCCGAGCCGCAGCTCCGGGAGGCCCACGGCGGCGAACGGTCCGGTGTGTTCTTCCCGCATCGCCGCGATGATGACGATCGGGTCGCTCCCGATCCGCCGGGCCAGGAACGCCAGCACCTCGTGACTGGGCCGGTCCAGCCACTGGATGTCGTCGACCAGGACGGTCATCGGCCGCCGGGCCGAGATCTCCGTGAGCAGGTTCAGCGCGGCCAGCGCGATGAGGAAGGGCTCGGGAGAGGGCGCGTCCTCGGCACCGAACGCCGACGCCAGCGCCCGGCGCTGCAACGCGGGCAGCTTGTCCGCATCGTCGAGGAACGGACCGAGGAGCTGATGGATTCCGGCGAACGGCAGCCGCGCCTCGGCCTCCGTCCCGGTGGCCCGCACCACGCGGTGCCCGGCGCCGCGGGCGTGGTCGGCGGCCGTGCCCAGCAGGGCCGACTTGCCGATGCCCGCCTCGCCCCGGACGACGATCGCCGCGCCGTGTTCCGGGGCCCGGTCGATGGCGTCGGACAGCGCTCTCAGCTCCTTGTGACGCCCGACGAATTCCGAGGCCGTCATCACGCCGCCTTCCTGCCGGGCACGGCCCCCACCTGCTGTCCGATGCGGAAGCAGTCCGCGCGCTCTCCTGGAACACTAGGAGCGAGGCGTTCGTGCGGATTGGCTGTCTGTGCACAGGTCTTGCCTGAGGCTGCACCGGCCGCGATCTCCGCTTCGGCACGGGAATCATGGGTTCGGCCCTGGACGGCCTTGGAGGAACGGTTGGGAATCATCCTCGACACCGCTCGGCTCCCCGCCCGTGACCGGGCGGAGGCGGTCGGCGCGGCCATGAAGTACGCGGCTGTCCCCTGCCACGTGATCCACGAGGACGCCGATCTCGGCATCCGCACCCGGATGGAACTGTGGCAGCTCGGCGACGTCAAGATCTTCTCGACCTGGTCGTCCGGCCTCCGTCTCCTCCGCACGCCCAAACAGGCCCGCCAGGACGCCGCACCCGTCGTGGCGCTCTCCGTCCAGAAGCTCGCCGACGGACGTCAGGAGCAACTGGCCTGCCGGCGTCTCGTCCCGCCCGGGGAGATGCTGGTGATGGACCTGTCCGCGCCCTACGACTTCAGCTGGTCCGGCGAGGGAGCCGTGGGCTGCGTGCAGGTCCCCATCGAGGCGCTCGGCCTTCCGGTCGACGTCGTCCGGCGGGCTGCCCAGCACCTCCCGACGAGTCCCCTGTACCGCCTGGTCACCGACCACATCAGCCAGGTCACCCAGGACGCGGCGCGGCTCAGCGACCACCCGGCCGCGGTGACCCTGGGCACCACGGTCACCGAACTGGCCATGGCGCTGCTCGCCTCGGCCGCGGAGGACGAGCGGTACTCCCGCCCGGTGCTCGCCGAAACGCTCCTCACCCGCATACGCGCCCACGTGCGGAGCCACCTCACCGATCCCGAGCTGGGACCGGTCTCCATCGCCGCCGCGCACAACATCTCCGTACGCCACCTGTACAAGATCTGTGCCCAGGCCGATCTCAGCCTCGAACAGTGGATCATCGGCCTGCGGCTCCACGGCGCGCGGGAGGAACTGGCCCGTCCCGACAGCAGCCGACGAAGCGTCTCCGCGATCGCCCGGCAGTGGGGCTTCCGCGATCCCGCCCACTTCAGCCGCCGGTTCCGCGCGGCCTACGGGCTGTCACCGAGCGAGTGGCGACGCGCGGCCCTGTCGGCCTGAGGGCGGCGGCCACCCGTCGGCGGCTTCAGTCGCATGACTGAAGCGGGCACCCGCGCGGTGTCCATAGTCTCGTCCCGTCAATGGCGACCGGACGAGGAGACCCATGGGCAGCGGCGTACTTGTCGGCAGGCGGCGCGAGACGGACGTGCTGAACGCGCTCCTCGACCGGACATCGCCGCGACCCAGGGTCCTCCTACTGCTCGGCGATCCCGGCATCGGCAAGTCGGCCCTCCTGCGCGCCGCCCAACACACGGCCCGTACACGGGAGTTCCGGGTGCTCACCGTGGTCGGCGTGGAGTCCGAGGCCACCCTGCCCTTCGCCGGGCTGCACCAGCTGCTGCGCCCGGTACTCGACTTGGTGTCCCTGCTGCCCAGGACTGAGCGCGCGGCGCTGCTTCCGGCGTTCGGGCTGACCGAGGGGCCGCCACCCGAGCCGTACCTCATCGCGCTGGCCGTCGTGAACCTGCTGGCCTCGGTGGCCGAGGACCGGCCGGTCGTCGTACTGGCCGACGACATCCAGTGGCTGGACCCGCAGACCCATGAGGTCCTGGCGTTCCTCGGCCGCCGTGCGGTGGGCCCGGTCGTGGTGGTGGCCGCGATGCGCACCGGTCACCCCGGCCCGTTCCTGACCGCCGGATTCCCGCGGCTCACGGTGGGCGGGGTGGACCGGGAGGCAGCCGCACGCAGCCTGTCGGCCCACGCCCCCGGTCTGAGCCCGGCCGAACGGCAGCGGATCCAGGGCGAGGCCCTCGGCAATCCGCTCGCGCTGCTGGAACTCCCCGACGCGCTCCGCCTGTCGCCGACCGACGGGCTCCGTCCGCTGAGCCTGCCCGACCGGCTGGAGGGGGCGTTCGCGGGCCGGGTCCGCGAGCTGCCCGGGCCGACCCGCGACGCGCTGCTCGTCGCCGCGGTGGATTCGGTCGGCGCCCTGGCCGAGATCCTGGCGGCCACCTCGGTGCTCCGGGGCAGCGGTGTCGCACGGACGGTGCTTGTCCCGGCGGAGACGGTGGGACTGATCGAAGTACGCGACGGCGCCGTGGAGTTCCGGCACCCGCTGATGCGCTCCGGCGTACTGCAGGCCGAGTGCCTGGCCCGGCTCCAGGCGGCCAACGCGGCGCTCGCCGAGGCGCTGGTCGACGAGCCGTACCGGCGTACGCGGCACCGCGCGCAGTCGATCGTCGGCCCCGACGACCAGATCGCCGATGAGTTGGAGGCCAACGCCGCGCTGGCGCTTGGCCGGGGAGCGGTCATGTCGGCCATCGGTGACCTGGAACGGTCCGCGCGGTTGACGAGGGGATCCGCCCGGCGCGGCCACCGGCTGCTGACGGCGGCCGAGCACGCCTTCGGGCTCGGGCGGGCCGACCTCGTCGACCAGTTGCTCCGGGCCGCGGCCCGCACCGACCTGTCCGAACTGGACCTGGCCCGCAAAGAGTGGCTCAGCGAGATCTTCGACGACGGTGTCCCCGGCGACGCCCGGCGGGTGTTCGACCTCTGCGACATCGCGCTGCGGTCCGCCGAGGCCGACGACCACGACCTGGCCCTGAACCTCCTGCTCGGCGCGGCCCTGCGTTGCTGGTGGGGCGACACCGGTCCGGCGGCACGGGCCCGGGTGGTGGCCGTAGCGGAAGGGCTCGACGGTGTGGACGACGACCCCCGCCGCACCGCGGCCCTGGCCGTGGCCGAACCCGTGCTTCGCTGTGCGGTGTCGATCGAGGCGCTGTCCCGGGTGCCGCCGGACGGTCGCGTGGACGCCGACGCGCTGCGCCTGCTGGGCATGGCCGCGCACGCGGTCGGTCATGAGGCGCTGTCCGCCGGGCTGCTGTGGCGGGCGGAGACGGCGCTGCGCGAGCAGGGCAGGCTCGGTCTGCTCTCCCACGTGCTCAGCATGCAGGTCATGGTCCATCTGGATCTGGGGGAC
>NZ_JAWOAI010000710.1:0-4131 GCF_033194735.1 Streptomyces sp. W16 | reverse complement strand
CAGCCGGGTCCCGCCGAAGATCAGCGCACTGAGGTAGAGGAAGCTCGCCAGCTGCGCGAAGGCGCCGAGCACGACGAACGACAGGGCGGGATAGGCGTACCCCGGGTCGACGAACTGCACGAAGAAGGCGACAAAGAACAGGATCGCCTTCGGATTGAAGAGACTGACGACGAAGGCACGGCGGTACGGCCGCTCGTCGGCGGCCTCCCCGGCGAGAGCCGGTTCCATGGCCGCCCGCTCCTTCCGCGTCCGCCACATCGCCCACGCGGCCCGCAGCATCCCGAACGCGAGCCAGGTCAGATACCCGGCGCCCGCGTACTTCACGATCCCGAACAGCAGGGCGTTGGCCTGCAGCAGCGAGGCGACCCCGGCCGCGGAGAGCGTCATCAGCACGGTGTCCCCGCACCAGACACCGGCGGCGGCCGTGTACCCGGCCCGGGTGCCGCGCCGGGCGGCTACCGAGAGGACGTACAGCGAGTTGGGGCCGGGCAGCAGGACGATCAGGACCAGGCCGGCGAGGTAGGTGGGGAGGTCTATGACACCGAGCATGGGAACGAGTGTGCCATGGGGGTACGACAGTCAGCCCTCGCCGTCGAGGAGGACGTCCACGGAGAGGTCGAGGGCGACGCCTACGGATTCCGGGACCGGGACGCTCTGGCCCCGCTTGTAGCGCTGTGGGTCGGGGTACTTGCCGTCGACCGGGTCGGTGTAGAGAAGCACCTCGCCATGTTTGCGGTCGGCGACGAGATACGCGGGGATGCCGGCTTGGGCGTAGCACTCGACCTTGACGTGGAGGTCGTCGGACCAGTTCGACGACGTCACTTCGACGACCAGACGGAAGACGTTCGGTGCGTAGTAGTTCTTCGTGACGTGGGCATCGCGGAAGTCCGCGTCGACCACGGAGAAGTCAGGGATCGCGAAGTCCTCGGGCAACGCGGGCAACCAGAGGCCGACGCCCTGGACATAACGGAGTCCAGCCTCTTGAGCGCCCGCCATATGGAATTGCACGACCAGCCAAGACAACGACAACGCATGCGAGCCGTCCGGCGGCGGTGTCACAGTAAGCCTCCCCTGGAGAATCTCCACGCGGTGGCCAGGCAGTGCACGGGCGAGCTGGTCGGCAGCCTCGCCCAGGGTCAGCTCCTGCTGCAGTACGGCCATGGCGTCCTCCTTTTCGGGGCCCACTCTCCAACGAGAGTAACTGGGGTCAGATCGTTTCCCCCCTCGATCACTCATATGGAGTAATCACCCAGTTCAGAAGGCATCCGTCGGCACATACGTCCCCCACACCTCCCGCAGCGCACCGCACACCTCCCCCACGGTCCCCCGAGCCCGCAGCGCCTCCTTCATCGGATACAGCACGTTGTCCGTACCCTCCGCCGCCTCCCGCAGCGCGGCCAGCGCCGAGTCCACCGTCTTCTGGTCTCGTTCGGCGCGGAGTCTCGTGAGCCGCTCCGCCTGCTGGGCCTCGATGGCCGGGTCGACGCGGAGGGGCTCGTACGGTTCCTCCGTGTCGAGGCGGAAGCGGTTGACGCCGACCACGACCCGCTCGCCGGAGTCGGTCTCCTGGGCGATGCGGTAGGCGCTGCGCTCGATCTCGCCCTTCTGGAAGCCGTGCTCGATGGCACCGACCGCGCCGCCCAACTCCTCGACCCGCCGCATCAGTTCGACGGCGGCCCCTTCCACGTCGTCCGTCATCGTCTCGACGACGTACGAACCCGCGAAGGGGTCCACGGTGGCGGTCACGTCCGTCTCGTAGGCCAGGACCTGCTGGGTGCGCAGCGCGAGACGGGCGCTCTTGTCCGTCGGGAGCGCGATCGCCTCGTCGAAGGAGTTCGTGTGCAGGGACTGCGTCCCGCCGAGGACCGCGGCCAGGCCCTGGACGGCGACGCGGACGAGGTTCACCTCCGGCTGCTGGGCGGTGAGTTGGACACCGGCGGTCTGGGTGTGGAAGCGCAGCATCAGGGATTTCGGGTTGCGCGCGCCGAACTCCTCCCGCATCACCCGGGCCCAGATCCTGCGCGCCGCACGGAACTTGGCGACCTCTTCGAGGAGTGTCGTACGCGCCACGAAGAAGAACGACAGCCGGGGTGCGAAGTCGTCGACGTCCATGCCGGCCGCGATCGCGGTACGGACGTACTCGATTCCGTCGGCGAGCGTGAAGGCGATCTCCTGCACGGGCGAGGCACCGGCCTCGGCCATGTGGTAGCCGGAGATCGAGATGGTGTTCCACTTCGGGATCTCGGCCCCGCAGTACTTGAAGATGTCCGCGGTCAGGCGGAGGGACGGCTTCGGCGGGAAGATGTACGTCCCCCTCGCGATGTACTCCTTCAGTACGTCGTTCTGGACCGTGCCCGTCAACTGCCCTGCCGGTACGCCCTGTTCCTCGCCGACCAGCTGGTACATCAGCAGGAGGAGGGCCGCGGGGGCGTTGATCGTCATCGAGGTGGAGACCTGGTCCAGCGGGATGCCGTCGAAGAGCACCCGCATGTCGTCCACCGAGTCGATCGCGACGCCGACCTTGCCGACCTCGCCGTGCGCGAGCGGGGCGTCGGAGTCGTGTCCCATCTGGGTGGGCAGGTCGAAGGCGACGGACAGGCCGGTCGTGCCGTGGGCGATCAGCTGCCGGTAGCGGGCGTTGGACTCCACGGCCGTGCCGAAACCGGCGTACTGCCGCATCGTCCACGGCCGGCCCGTGTACATCGTCGGGTACACACCCCGCGTGAAGGGGTACGCGCCCGGCTCGCCCAGCCGCTCGGCCGGGTCCCAGCCGGCTAGCGCCCCGGGACCGTAGACGGGTTCGATGGGCAGGCCCGACTCCGACTCGCGCACCATGGCGTGCACCTCCGGTCACCACGATGCCGCTCCGTTCGCGGCCCGTCATCCCGGGGTACGTGTCCGGGTGACACCAGTGAGACGGCGGGGGTCCGCGATGCGTACTACGGGCATGGGGAGAGCGATCGTCGCCACGGCGGCCCTGTCGGCCCTGCTGGCGGTGTGCGGCTGCACGGTGCAGGGCACGGACGCGGACGGCAAGCACCACCTGCCGGTGCGCATCGAGCTGCCGGGAAGCACGGCCAGTCCCTCGGCGAGTCCCTCGGCCACCGCGAGCGCCCCGAGCGCCACGCCCGCCGCGGACGTCCTCTGGTCGCGCGGCGACAGCGGCTCCGGTGTGCGCGAGCTGCAGGCGCGGCTGCGGCAGGTCGACTGGCTCTTCGACGGGCCGACCGGGACCTACGACGACCTCACCGAGCAGGCCGTCGCCGGTTTCCAGGGCAAGCGCGGGCTGCCGAAGACCGGCGAGACCGACAAGGTCACCTGGCAGCGGCTGCTGGGCATGACGCACGAGCCGGGCAAGTGGGACCTGTATCTGATGGGCGGCCAGCCGGCCGGCGCACCCGACCCGCGCTGTCTGACCGGCCGGGTGCTGTGCATCGACAAGACGACCCGCACCCTGCGCTGGATGATCGACGGGCGGACGGTGTCGACGATGTCGGTGCGGTTCGGCGCGCAGTACACCCCGACCCGGGACGGTGTGTTCCACGTCTACTGGAAGGCCCGGAACTGGGTGTCCACGCTCTACCACTCCCCCATGCCGTACGCGATGTTCTTCAGCGGCGGCCAGGCGGTGCACTACTCGTACGACTTCTCGATGCGGGGTTACGCGGGCGGCTCGCACGGCTGCGTCAACGTACGGGACGAGGCGGCGATCGCGAGCCTGTTCGCGCAGGTGCGGACCGGCGACAAGGTCGTCGTCCACCGGTGAGCCGCGAGGGAGGTCGTGCGGGGCGCGAGCGGGACCGGGGGAACGTGTCCCGCCCGCGCCGAGTGCACGAACCGTAGGTACGGGGGGAACCCCGGCTCTGTGCGACGGCCGATGACCAGTCGGCTCACTCTGTACTGCGCCACGGGGCCCGAAAACGTCACACCCCGCGCGAAAAAAGTTCCACGAGTCACAAAGCTGCAGGTCAGCGAGGTCAGAGCGCGCTGTACGTCGGACTCGGCGCCGGTGTCCGCGAGGCGCTGGTGGTGTGCGCCGTGGCCGGGGCGGACGGTGTCTGCCGGGCCAGCGGGGTGAAGGCGGAGGGGAGCGGGGTGGCGACCACGCCGTTCCCCTGGTGGCCGCCGGCG
>NZ_JAWOAI010000709.1:0-4136 GCF_033194735.1 Streptomyces sp. W16 | reverse complement strand
CCCCGTCGAAGACGACCATTGCCCCCTACGGCTCGGTCGTCGACGCGGCGGACCAGGCCCCGGACACCAACACCCCGCCCGCGGCGCTCCCGCACCGCCCGGCCTCCGGCCTCGCCAGCACCGGCGGCGCGCACGCCACCATGAACCACCGCGGGGACAACGTCACGCTCAGCGGCCAGGGTTACGTCCTCGTCCGCTGGCAGATCTCACCGCAGTACCGCTCCGGCGCGCTGGTCATGCCGAGTTGGACCGCTCTGAAGGGCAAGCTCTTCCACGTGGCCTCGGGCGGCGGTCGCCGCATGGACGACCCGGTCAGCACCACCGACGCCACCGCCACCGGCATGGGCAGCAAGACCACCGGCTACGACGTCCTGCCCACCGGCACCCAACAGATGTGGCAGAACGAGTACTTCTACGTCGACGGCAGCGTCACCCTCACCGTCAACGAACGCGGCGCCGACTACGGCCTGAACGTCTTCCCCACCACCTGGGACGCCGTGGAGCAGGACATCACCACCGGCCCCGCCCAGGGCGCGACCCGCTACGGCCTGACCCGCGACACCGGAAAGGACAACGCCCCGGTACCCCAGTTCGTCACCCGCACCACCCCGGCCGACCCCGCGACGGTGGCTCAGGCCTCCCGAGTCTGACCGCCCCGCATGTGGTCGTCCTGCGCGGCCATGACCTCGTCCCCGTGCTCGAAGGCCCAGGCCCCGAACGCGTCGATCGGTTCGAGCAACGTCCGCCCCAGAGCGGTGAGTTCGTACTCCACCCGCGGCGGCGAACCACCGTAGGACCGACGCGCCACCAGCCCGTTGAACTCCAGCCGCCGCAGCGTCTCGGTCAGCACCTTCTGGCTGATCCCGCCGATCTGCCCACGCAGCTCACCCGGCCGCCGCGGACCGTGCCGCAGCGCCCACAGCACCACGCAGTTCCAGGTGTTGCCCAACAGGTCGAAGGCGAGCCGGGCCCGGCAGTCGGCGAGAAACACGGGTTCGGAGGTCACGCACCACATGGTGCCCGAGCCGCTTCCTACAGTCGTGCCATGCGGATAGGAATTCTCGGTACAGGCGGAATGGCGGACGCGCTCGGCGCGCAGTGGCTCCGGTCCGGACACGAAGTACTGTTCGGCGGACGGGACTTGGGGCGGGCGGCGGCACTCGCGCGGCGAAGAGGCGGAGCGTTCGGCAGCCTCCACCAGGCCGCCGACTTCGGCACCGACGCCGTACTGATGGCACTGCCGTGGCAGGCGGCAGTCGAGGTCGCCCGCCAACTCCCCCTCGCCGGGCGCGTGGTGATCGACTGCACGAACCCGGTCGGCGCGGGCTTCCGCCTGCTCACCGCGGGCGCCCCCTCCGCCGCCGAACAACTCGCCATCGCCGCGGGCCCCGAGGCCCACGTCGTCAAGGCGTTCAACCTCTGCCACGAGGACGTCTGGCGCCTGACACCCCCGGTGTTCGACGGCCGCCCCCTGGGCGTCCCCCTGAGCGGCGACGACGAGCAAGCCCTCGCGGTCGTACGGCAGTTGGTGCGGGACGTGGGCTGCGAACCCTTCACGGCGGGGGAGTTGGACCAGGGCGCGGCGCTACTGGAGGCGACGGCCGCGCTGCTCATCCGGTTGTGGGTGGGGGAGGGAGTGGACGCTCAATCCATCGCCCCGCCGGGGGAGTCGGCGGGGCCGCGCGACCCGGCCGCTGCCCTCACCCGTTCTTCCTGAGCCCGCACAGGACACCGACACGGTTGGTGGTGATGGAGTCGACGCCCAGGTCGAGGAGCCTGCGCATCGAGCGTCGGGTGTCCGGGGTCCAGACCGACAGGAGGTAGCCGTCGCGGTGGACGCGGGCGACGAGGTCCCGGTCCACCAGTGTGAAGCGGTAGTTGAGCCAGCGCGGCCGTACCGCGTCCAGCACCGCGGGACGCGGCGGCGCGAGTGAGGTCCAGGTCAGGGCGATCTCCGCGGAGGCGTCGGCCGCGCGCACGGCGAGCATCGTGTCGGCGCCCGCGCAGTAGTAGGCCCGGTCGTCCGCCCCGTACTCGCGGATCACGTCCACGACCCGGCGCACGGCCCGCGGGTCGGCGGCGCCGGGCAGGTCGACCATCACCCGGCTGCCCTCGGTCGCGGCCAGCGCCTCCACCAGCGTCGGCACCCCGCCGTCCGTGAGTCCGCGCACCTCGTCCGCCGACAGCGACTTCAGCGGCCGGTCCACCTCCCACAGCCGTTGCAGCGTCTCGTCGTGCAGCAGCACGGGCACGCCGTCACGGGTCACTCGTACGTCGAACTCGACGACGTCCGCGCCCTGTTCGAGCGCGGAACGCAGCGAGTCGACGGTGTTCTCACGGGCACGGTAGGGGTCGCCGCGATGGCCCACGGCGGTCACGTTCTCCATGGGCCCATTCTGCTGGTTGGCGCGGGAGCGCCGGCCGTCAGGGCGCGAGCCACGCCGAGGTGTAGGTGTCGATCTCGTCGGTGATGCGGGACTTCCCGGCCGCGTCGAGGAAGGAGGCCGCCACGGCGTTCTTCGCGAGGTCGGCGACACCGCGTTCGTCGAGGTCGAGGAGGCGGGCGGCGACCGCGTACTCGTTGTTCAGGTCGGTGCCGAACATCGGCGGGTCGTCGGAGTTGATCGTCACCAGTACCCCCGCCCGGGTGAACTCCTTGAGCGGGTGCTCGTCGAGCGTGCGGACCGCGCGAGTGGCGATGTTGGAGGTCGGGCAGACCTCCAGCGCGATGCCGTGCTCGGCGAGATGGGCGAGCAGCTTGGGGTCCTGCGCGGAACTGGTGCCGTGTCCGATGCGCTCGGCGCGCAGCTCGTTCAGGGCGTCCCACACCGTCTCGGGTCCGGTGGTCTCACCGGCGTGCGGCACGGAGCGCAGGCCGGCCGCGATGGCCCGGTCGAAGTACGGCTTGAACTGCGGCCGGGGCACCCCGACCTCCGGCCCGCCGAGCCCGAACGACACCAGTCCCTCGGGCCGCAGCCGGTCGTCGGTGGCGAGCCGCACGGTCTCCTCGGCGGCCTCCAACCCGGCCTCACCGGGAATGTCGAAGCACCACCGCAGTACGGTCCCGAACTCGGCCTCGGCCGCCTTGCGGGCGTCCTCGATCGCGTCCATGAACGCCCGTTCGTCGATCCCGCGCCGCGTCGACGAGAACGGCGTGATGGTCAGCTCGGCGTACCGCACCTGCTGCCGGGCCATGTCCCGGGCGACTTCGTAGGTCAGCAGCCGTACGTCTTCAGGCGTCCGGATGAGGTCGACCACGGACAGATAGACATCGATGAAGTGCGCGAAGTCCGTGAAACTGAAGTAGTCGACCAGGGCCTCGGGGTCGGTGGGCACCGTGGAGTCGGAGTGCCGGGCGGCAAGCTCCGAGACGATCCGCGGGGAGGCGGAGCCGACGTGATGGACATGCAGCTCGGCCTTGGGCAGCCCGGCGATGAAGGCATGCAGCTCACGGGCCTGACCGGCGGCGGGTACGGCGCTGTGGTCGGACAAGGTTCCTCCCCGGAACGGCGCCCCGGGCAGTGCCGTACAGGACGCGGGTGATCGGCTGATCGATGAGTCGGGATCATCGTAGGCCGGGGTGGGCGGGGACGGGCGTGGGGCTGGTTGGGGCGGGGGGTAGGTCCGGGGCCGGCGGTGATGACGGTGGACCACGGACGGCGGCGGGGGCGGGGGCTTATGGCGCCGGTCGGGTCCGGTGGTGCCGTTCATGGTGTCCGGCGGGCGGCTGATCGTGCCGGTTCGGACAAGTGGGTGTCCTCCGTGGCGATGGCCGGGCAACGCGCGGCTGGTCGCGCCGGCCGGGACCCGTGGTGCCCGCGGCCGCTTCTGTGGCGGAACGGTCAGGGGAACGCTCTAGCATGGTCCGCCTGACGGTCGACCGACGGGGACGGGGACGGGACATGGGGGACCAGACACAGCCGGACGGCGGCGCGGGAGCGAACAACGACCCGTGGGCGCCCCCGGAGAGCAAGCCATCACTGGAGAAGGGCGCACAGCCGCCCGCCCCCGGGCCACAGCCCTATCCGCCCGCCCCCGGCCGGCAGCAGCACCCGCAGGACCAGCCACCCGCCGCCGGCCAGCAGCCTCCGTCGCAGTCGTCGTCCCTGCACTACCAGCCCACCATGACCGCCCTC
>NZ_JAWOAI010000708.1:0-4138 GCF_033194735.1 Streptomyces sp. W16 | reverse complement strand
TCTTCGCCGGCCGCAGGATCGCCGGTGCCCCGTCCGTGCCAGGTGCGGCGGCGCGGCAGGCGGAAGCTGCCCACGTTGTGCGGAGTCCCGTTGCCCATCGCGGCGAGTTCTCCCGCGCCGTCGACACGGAACGTCACCAGAGCCGCCGAGTCAGGCGCCAACCGGCCCTGACTGTCGGTGACTTCGAGGCTCACATGCGTGAGATCGGCGCGGCTCGCGGTGACCTGGGAGGCGTCCGGCACGAGCCGCAGGACCGCCGCGCCGCGAAGGAAGAGCCACCCTCCGTCGAACGAGCCGGTCACATGTCGAACCGGCCGCAGCCGACCCGCTGTTGGCGGCTGCCGCGGCCGGGCGCGGGACGCCGAGCGCGGCGGTGCCCGTGACGACCGCGCCGGGCTGGAGCGCGCGAAGACGTGTCACGCCGCCGGGGCGGGCTCCGCACCGAAAACGAGCCGCCCGCCCCGGATTTGACCGAGCGAGGGGGAATGAGACGCGTGAACCGGGGCAGGGGGCTCTTGTCGGCAGTTCGTCGGAACGAATGGGGTGGGCGTTATGGCAGCCGTGACGGCAGCGAAGGCACCGGCCACGGCAGGGCGGCGGATGGCGACCAGGGAGTCGCTCCCGCTGATCGCGGAGCCGTCGAAGGTGAGCCCGAAGGACGCGCGTGAGCTGTCGCGCCAGTTCTTCGACCGGCTGACCTCGCTGGAGGAGGGCACACACGAGTTCCAGTACGTGCGCAACACCCTGATCGAGATGAACCTCTCCCTCGTGCGCTACGCGGCGGCGCGCTTCCGCAGCCGCAGCAACAACGAGATGGAGGACATCGTCCAGGTCGGCACGATCGGACTCATCAAGGCGATCGACCGCTTCGAACTCACCCGGCAGGTCGAGTTCACCTCGTTCGCCGTCCCCTACATCGTCGGCGAGATCAAGCGCTTCTTCCGCGACACCAGCTGGGCCGTCCATGTGCCGCGCCGACTGCAGGAGGCCCGCGTCGAGCTCGCCAAGGCGACCGAGGAACTCCGCTCCCGCCTCGGCCGTACGCCCACCACCCGTGAACTGTCCGAGCTGATGTGCCTGACCGAGGAAGAGGTCATCGAGGCCCGCAAGGCGTCCAACGGCTACACCTCCTCCTCGCTCGACGCCGCGCTCAGCTCCGATGCCGGCACCGAGGGCGAGACCGTCCTCGCCGACGTCATCGGCGCGGACGACCCGGGTCTCGAACTCGTCGACGACCTCAGCTCCCTGGCCCCCCTGATCGCCCAACTCGACGAGCGGGAGCGGAAGATCATCCACATGCGCTACGTCGAGGAGCGCACCCAGGCCGAGATCGGCGAGGTACTCGGCGTCTCGCAGATGCACGTGTCCCGCCTCATCAGCCGCATGCTCCGGCGCCTGCGCGCGGGGCTGCTCGATCCCGCGGTCGCCTGACGGGACCGTCCTGCCCAACAATCCGGTCTGTTGGGCGAAATCGCCCTCCCCGGATGTCCGTTCCGCGGGACTCTCGTACTGTGACCGGGTCGGCACCCAGGGTGCCGGCCCGGCCGTGGCAGGGTTGCCGGAAGGGGGAGTTGTGGCCTGGCGGAGTGAGGAGTTCGGGGAGTCCCACGAGGGCATCGTGGGGGCGACCCTCGCCGACGGCAGTGAGCCCAAACCCGTGTATATGGACGTCGGCAGTGGCACCAACGGGTTCCAGACGCGCGAGTGGTGGGCGTACAACGGCTGGCTTGGCCGCCCCAAGGCGGCGGCCTGGCGGGCCTCCTGTGTGTGCGGCTGGCGCGGGGAGAGCCATCCCATCGACTGGGACCAGGTGGAGGACCACGATCTCGACGACCTGGACACGTCCGACGCGTACGAGGACTGGTGGGAGCACATCAGCGCGGTCGAGCGCCGTACGGTCCCGCTGCCGGAGGAACTCTCCGATCTGATGGAGCAGTTGGAGGAACGGCTCGACGCGCTCGCGGAGACGGCACCGGTGGCCGCGCTGAAGGCGGTGACCATGCTGGAACGCATGGCGGGCCGGGTCGGCAGGGAGGCCGCGTACGGGGTGCGGGCCGACGACGTGTCCGGCGAGGCGCTCGGCAAGGCACTGGGACTCAGCGTGAACAGGGCCCGCTCCCGCCTCGAACGTTATCTTCGCCCCTACTGAGCGGACGGTCGGGACACCGTGCTGTCGCGATGCCGCGGGGACGCCGGACCGTGCCAGACTGGATGTACCGCTCGCCCCTGCTCCGTCGTTCCCGCACCGCACCGAGGTTGTCCGTGACCAAGCCCCCGGCCCGAGTCCCCCAGCGAAGCAACGCGCGCTCCAACCGGGAACGCATCCTGGCCACGGCCCGCCGGGAGCTCGGCCGGAATCCGGACATCACCCTGGAGGAAC
This sequence comes from Streptomyces sp. W16, assembly GCF_033194735.1. Classification (NCBI taxonomy): domain Bacteria; kingdom Bacillati; phylum Actinomycetota; class Actinomycetes; order Kitasatosporales; family Streptomycetaceae; genus Streptomyces; species Streptomyces sp. W16. Next base: position 1,758 of record NZ_JAWOAI010000708.1, on the reverse strand, counting down.
TCGCCCGTGCCTCCGGCGTGGTGCGGCGCACCCTGTTCGGGCACTTCCCCGGCCGGGAGGCGCTGTTGGAGGCACTGGCCGAGGAAGCCTCGCAGGCGCTGCGGTCCGTGCTGGCCGCCGACCCGGAACCGGCGGAGCCGGAGTCGGCCGACCGGGCGTTCGCACGCTTCGTCCTGTCGATGTGGACCGTGGGCGACCGCTACCGGCTCCTGCTGGCCCTGGCCCGCCGTGACCTGGGCGTCGAGCGGGTGGCCGAGGTCCTGGCACCGGCCCGCCGCGCCGCCACCACCATCTTGGACCGCGGACAGCGCGACGGCGTCTTCCACACACAACTGCCGCCCGCCGTACTGAGCGCAGGACTTGAGGCCCTGACGATCGCGCTGCTCGAAGAGCTCAACACCGGCGAGCTGGAGGACGACGGCACGCACGCGGCCGTCGCCGCGCTGATCGCGACCGGTGTCCCGGAGAAGCAGGCGCGTGACGTGGTGGACGAGATCGCGGGGGCGAAGCGGACCGTCACGGACGACTGAGCCTCAAACGCCGTCCCCGTACGGCGAGTTGACTCACGCCGAACCGTTCCGCGCGCTGTCGTCGCGCGAGGTGTCGTCGGACCGGAAGGTGACCGACTCGCCCGACAGCCGGGCACTGAGCCCGCTCTCCGTCGCGGTGACGGACCGCAGCCGCAGTCCCTCGGGGATGTTCCGCAACTGTATCGGCCGCTCGAAGACGGTGGTGAGCGCCGTTCGCCCCACTTCGGGCAGCAGACCGCCGGTGACCTGGAAGTTCTTGAAGGCGATGCGGTTACCGGACAGCACCGAGACGGTGGCCGCCACGGTGACGTCGGCGCCGGGAGCGAGCTGCACCGTCGCGCGGATCTGGTCGGGGCTTGAGCCCTGGGAGATCTGCAGTCCGAGGGTGTCGGACAGGTCCCGGTAGGACAGCAGGGCGGTCGCCTCCGCCGAGCGGGCCAGCGCCTCCTTGTCGTCGTCCGACTTCCTCAACCCGGCGAGATGGACCGAGAGTCGGTTCACCGGGAGCGGGCCGGTGGTGTCGCTCGCCGGTATGTCGTGCGCGGTGATGTCCACCCGCCGCAAAGTGCCGGCGGCCAGTTGGGTCAGCATGGGGAAGCCCCGGACGTGGACCTCCGGCAATGAGGGCGTGCGCATGCCCTCTTGGAACGCCCCGGCCGTATTGGACTCCACCCGCGCTGTCGCGAAGCGGTCGACGGCGACGGGAGTCACGAGCAGTGCGACCAGCGCACCGACCGCGACGACGACCGGGCGCCGGTTCCTGCGCGGCGGGCGGGTGTCGTCGGGCTCGTACGCCCCGTACGTGAAGTCGGCGTATTCGTACGGGTGTTGGTCCATGAGATCTCCTTCAGCCGGACGGTCGCAGGTGGTGAACCACGGCGGCGGCGTTGTCGCGTCCGACGCCCGCGGCGATGAGGGCGGCGGTGGCGGCGGCCGTGCCGTCGTCGTTCCAGAGGCCGGAGTTGACGCATTCCAGCAGCGCCAGCATCTGTGCCTCCAGGGCTCTGTTGAGCGGTCCCGGTGGGACGGCGGTGTGGAAGACGCCGTGTTGCTGGCCCTGGGTGAGGATCCCGATGACGGCCTCGCGGGCCGGGCGGAGCAGCGCGTCGATCGCGTCGGGGCCGAGGTCGTGGTGGGCGAGTCCCAGGAGCGTGCGGTAGCGGTCGCCGACCGGCCACAGGGCAAGGACGAACCGGGCCAGCGCGGTCACGGCGTCCGGGGTCGGCGA
>NZ_JAWOAI010000707.1:0-4151 GCF_033194735.1 Streptomyces sp. W16 | reverse complement strand
GCGCGGGGCCGGGGCGCGTCACGCTTCCCGGCGGGGCGGCCGACTTCGGCTGCGGGGACCGCGGTTGAGGGGGGTGAGGTCATGGGGTGATCCGTCCGATTCCAACGGTGCCGACGGGGTGCGTACGTCCTTGGAGGCGTCCGTACGGCGTCATACGCGCCGTTCGCGCAGTCTGAGCAGGGAGTTGGTCGCGCTGGACAGGACGACGACGGTCACCAGGAGCAGTACCGCGATGGCGACGCCGTAGGCGAACTTCCCGCCGCCGAAGATGTTCCGGTACACGAGCAGGGTCAGGGTGTCGGTGGCGCCGGCCGGGCCGCCGTTGGTCAGGACGAGCGGGAACTCGAAGACCTTGAGCGAACCGATCAGGCTGAGCGTCACGTTGACGGTCAACGCCGGTGCCAGCAGCGGCCATTCGATGCTGCGGAACCGTCGCCAGCCGCTCGCGCCGTCCAGGGCGGCGGCCTCCAGCAGCTCGGTCGGCATGCTCATGTAGCTGGCGAGGAAGATCGCGCACGAGTAGCCGGTGAACATCCAGATGTTGACCGTGGCGACCGAGTACAGCGCGGTGGACGGGTCGCCGAGCCAGACGTGCTTGAGGCCGCCGAGGCCGACCCCGTCGAGCAGGGCGTTGAGGCCGCCGTTCGGCGCGAAGAGGTACGACCAGATGAACGCGGCCATCAGCGGTGAGATGAGGGTCGGCGTCAACAGGACGACGCTGAGGGCCTTTCGGACCTTCTCGCGGCGGAACAGCATCGAGGCGAAGAGCAGCCCGAGGCCGTTCTGCACGACGACGACCACGATGGCGTAGAGGACCGTGTGCCACAGGGCCGCGGAGATCTGCGGGTCGTCCGCCATCGCCGAGTACTGGTCCATGCCGACGAAGTGGGAGATCGGGCCGCCCACGCTGTCGGTGAGGCTCAAGTAGACGCCCTTGAACAGCGGATACAGGATGAAGAGCGCGTACACGGCGATCGCGGGGAGCAGGAAGGCGGCCATGGTGGCACGCCGTCGGTGGAACACGGGGGATCAACCTCCTTGGCCGTCAGGCCCCTTGGGGGAGTGGGTGGGACGGGGGTGGGCCGGCCGGCTCGATCACCCGGCCGGTGTTCGACTGACCGGACGGCCCAACTACCCCACCGCTACGGCTACTTGGCGGACGCCGCCGTCTGGATGTCCTTCAGCGTCTTCGCCGCGTCGGACTGGCCCAGCAGGAACGCCTGGATCTTGGAGCCGGTGTCGGTCTCCGACTGGGAGCCGTACCAGGTGTTGGAGGGGAGCACCCGGTAACGGCCCTCCGTGAAGGCGGTGTTGAAGATGGTCGTCTCCGTCGAGTCGGGCGTGGTGCCACCGGTGAACGGGGACTCGGCGTGCTCGGCGTCCAGGTACTTCGCCAGATTCGCGCTCTGCGACCAGAACTTCACGTACTCCTTCGCCGCATCCGCGTGCTGCGACTGGGAGTTGACACCCCACGCGGTGCCGGAGAACAGCATCGCGTTCGGCTTGGTGCCCGCCGCACCGCCCGGCCAGGGGGCGAACGAGACCGGGAAACCGGCCTTCTTGATGTTGGAGACCTGCCAGGCACCCTGGTACCAGAAGGCGCTCTTGCCGGCGCTGAAGTCCTGCGGCCCCTGCGACCACTCGTCGACGCCGAGCTCGTTCTTCCAGTTCACATAGCCCTTGTCACCAAGGGTCTTGAGCTGGTCGAGCGGCTCCTTCCAGTCCGAGCCGAAGGACGCCTTCCCGGCCAGGAAGTCCGCGTCCCACTGCTTGTTCTTCTGGTAGACGGTCGTCGAACCGCTCGCCTGGAAGATCGAGCTGCCGGTCCAACCCGCCTTGTCGGGAAGGGAGATGGGCGTGATCCCCGCCTTCTTGAGCTTGGCGAGGTCGGCGAGGAACGTCGGCCAGTCGGCGGGGACCTCGGTGATCCCGGCCTTCTTCAGCAGGTCCATGTTGGCGTACAGACCGATGCCGATCAGCTCCATCGGCATGGCCAGCGTCTTGCCGCCGCTCTGCGTGAACGGCTTCGCGGCCGAGGATATGGAGCTGACCCACGACTCGTTCGAGAGGTCCGCGAGGTAGCCGGAGGCGCCCCACTTCTTCATCTTGTCGGCGTCGACCATGATGACGTCGCCGGCCTTGCCGCCCAGCAGCTCGGGCTGCAGCTTCTGCGTGTAGGTGGGGTCCGCGGTGGTGTACTTGAAGTCGATCTTGATCTTCGGATGTGCCTTCTCGAAGGCCTTGTTGATCTCGGCGATGTTCGCCGGCTCCGCGCCGCCGCCCTTCCACGCCTCCACGTGGAGCGTGACCGTCCCGTCCGCCGAGGTCGAGTCGGAGCCGCCGCCACAGGCGGCGAGCGACGTCGCCAGGGCGGCGACCGTGGTGGCGACCGCGAGCAGTCTCCCGGAGCGCTTCATTGCACACCTCACCCATCATCGGCGCATGCCGATTTCGTCGTGCTTGCAGGGGTTTCTACGGTTCTTCTACCGAAAGTTGAGGGTCCTCTTGGTTCGCCGAGTCCCGTCGGCTGTGCGAGGACCATCATGGTTTGCCGGGCCTGAATGGATATATCACTGAAATCCATCGAAGGAAACCGGTTGACCAACGACTTCGGCGAACGCTAGGTTGCGGCGCCAGAAGGTGTCAAGAGGTCAAACGCAACACCCCACGCCGATCGCCACACCCCAGGCGAATCCGGCAGCAGGGCATGATTCGCCGGACGGCCGGGGTCGTCGACAGCGTGGTTGACAGGGAGGACTGGCGTGGCTGAACAGCCCGTACGGGCAAGGCTGGTGGACGTCGCACGGGAGGCGGGAGTCTCCAAGGCGACGGTGTCCAAGGTGCTCAACGGACGGCAGGACCTGTCCGTCCGGCCGGAGACCCGACAGCGCGTCCACGAGGTCGCCGCCGCCCTGGGCTACCGCCCGCACTCCGGGGCCCGCGCCCTGGCCGGGGCCAGCACCCACGCCCTGGCCCTGCTGGTGCCGGCCCTCAACAACCCGACCTACGTCACCATCTCCCGAGGCGCCTACCAGCGCGCCCGTGAGCTGGGCTATCTCTCCCTGCTCGCCGAGGACTTCGACGGGCAGGAGGCCGACGACACCTTCAACGACCTGGTCAAGGAGGGTCGGGTGGACGGACTCCTGATCGCCTCGGCCCGCCCCAACCACCCCCTACTGGAGACCCTGAGCCGCAACCCGGTTCCACATGTCTTCCTCAACCGCGCAGTCAAGGACTCGGGCCGCAACGTCACGATGGACGTGGCGCGTTCCAGCGTCACCGCGCTCGACCATCTCCACGGACTCGGTCACCGGGTGATCGGCCACATCGCCGGCCCCTCGGGGATCACCCCCAGTGAGGACCGCAGGGACGCGTTCCTACGGCACTCCGCCGCACTGGGACTCCTTTCGGCACCGGTCGCCTCCGGCGACTTCACCGAGGAGGGCGGCGCCGCAGCCGCCCGCGAACTCCTCACCCCCGCCGAGGGAGAACCCCAGGTCACCGCGCTGTACACCAGCTCGCTCGCGCAGGCCATCGGGGCGATGCGGGCCATCCACGAGCGTGGCCTGCACATCCCCGAGGACATCTCCCTGGTCGGCAACGACGACCTCCCGGTCGCCGGCTACCTCACCCCACCGCTCACCACGGTCGCGATGCCCCTGCACGAACTGGGGACGGCGGCGGTGGACGCGCTGGTCGCGGAGATCCGGGGGGAGTCGCCGGGGGACGTGGTCGTGCCGACCGAACCTCGGCTGGTGTTGCGGGGGTCCACGGCTCGGCCGGGGGCCGGTGGGGTGGCGTGACCCGTAGGACCCGTAGAACCCGTACGACCTGGATGCGCGAGCGCGAGCTGACCCGTAGCACCCGTAGCACCCGTAGCACCCGTAGCACCCGTAGTACCCGTACGACCTGACCGGGCGGGTCGGCCCCAGCCGTAGGCCGACCCCGAAGGGCACTCCCGTAGGACGGATGACCGGACGGGCCGGTCACGCCGAGAGGAACGCCATGAGCCGCACCACCCCCGAGAACCACCCCGACCGCGCTCCCGGTACTACCCGTACCCCTACTACCTCCCTCCCCTCCCGCTTCGCGGGCCGCACCGCGCTGCTCACCGCCGCCGCCTCCGGCATCGGCGCCGCCACCGCCCGCCG
>NZ_JAWOAI010000706.1:0-4155 GCF_033194735.1 Streptomyces sp. W16 | reverse complement strand
CGCGACCGTGGTCACGACCCGGCCCCGGGACGGGTCGACCACCTCGGTGCGCGCCCCGTCGGCGGCCTCGCGCCACTGCCCCCCGACGAACAGGCGGCCGGGTTCGATCTCGAAGGCGGTCATCGCCACTCCTCAGCATCGTTGCCAAGATTTCAACCAACAGGATTCCTGTTGGTTGCTCGTCTGGTCCGCAGTCTCATTACAGACAGGTTTCCTGTCAATGCTCTAGGGTGAATCCATGGCTGAATCCCTGGTTGGCGCCCACGCGACGAAGGCACCCCCGTCCCTGCTGTACATGGTCAAGCAGGTGGAGCTGGTCGTCCGCTCCCGCCTGGACGAGCTGGTCAGGCCATATGGGATCACCGCACTCCAGTACACCGCGCTCACGGTCCTGGAGCGACACGACGGCCTGTCGGCGGCGCAGCTGGCCCGCGATTCCTTCGTCACCGCGCAGTCCATCGCCGACCTGGTCCGCTCGCTGGAGGGGCGCGGGCTGATCCGCCGAGAGCGCAATCCCCGCAACCGCCGCGAGCTGCTGATCCTGCTCACCGACGAGGGGCGCGAGCTGCTGACGGGCTGCGCGGAGCCGGTCCGGGAGCTGGAGGAGCGGATGGTGCGCGAGCTCACAGCGCACCAGAGCGAGCAGTTCCGCCAGGCACTTTCCAAGGCCTGGCACGCGCTGTCGTAGGCCTGCCCCGAAGATCTCAGAAAGCTCTGGCTCGATTCGAAGACATATGTCAATCGAACATGCTCAAATTCACTCCATCGAGGGTAACTTGCAGGGCGGGGAGCGTTTTTGTGCTCAACCCCCGCTTCACCGTGGGCCGGTTGGAGGCGATGTGGTCGTGCAGCAGGAACCCGCGCCGCTCACCCGGCATCTGCGTATCCACCAGGACCGTGGGTTCACGGTCCTGGAGTTCCGCGGGGAGATCGACATCGTCGCGGCGATGGAGATCCTCCCGTCCCTGGACCGGGTGACGGCGCGGCCGGGCGCGCGGATCGTGATCGATCTCAGGCAGGTCGAGTTCTTCGACTGCTCGGGGCTGCGCCTGCTGTACCGGGCACGGCAGCGAGTGCTGGAGCGGGACGGCCGGCTCCATCTCGTCTGCACCCACCCGCTGACGCTGCGCATCCTGCGGGTCACCGGTCTCAGCCGGCTCCTGACGCCGCAGCCGACGCTGGACGCGGCCCTGGAGCAGCCCGAGGCCACGTCCGGCACATTGTGATCACAGCGGTTATTTCAAGATCTTGGTGACCTGGCCGGCGCCCACCGTCCGCCCGCCCTCACGGATGGCGAACTTCAACCCCTCCTCCATCGCGATGGGTTGGATCAGCTCGACATGCATGGTCGTGTTGTCGCCCGGCATGACCATCTCGGTGCCCTTCGGCAGGGTCACCACACCCGTCACGTCCGTGGTCCGGAAGTAGAACTGCGGCCGGTAGTTGTGGAAGAAGGGCGTGTGCCGGCCGCCCTCGTCCTTGGACAGGATGTAGGCGCGGGCCTCGAACTCCACGTGCGGGGTGACCGATCCGGGCTTGATGACGACCTGGCCGCGCTCCACGTCCTCGCGCTTCACCCCGCGCAGCAGCAGTCCGACGTTCTCGCCGGCCCGGCCCTCGTCGAGGAGCTTGCGGAACATCTCGATGCCGGTGACGGTCGTCTTCGTCTTCTGCTCGTGGATGCCGATGATCTCCACCTCGTGGTTGACCTTCAGCACCCCGCGCTCGATCCGGCCGGTGACGACCGTGCCGCGCCCCGTGATGGTGAACACGTCCTCGATCGGCAGCAGGAACGGCCGGTCCACGTCCCGTACCGGCTGGGGCACGAACTCGTCGACGGCGTCGAGGAGTTCGAGCACCGAGGCGGTCCACTCCGGGTCCCCTTCGAGGGCCCTGAGCGCGGACACCTTGACCACCGGGAGGTCGTCGCCGGGGAACTCGTACTCGGTGAGCAGCTCCCGCACCTCCAGCTCGACCAGTTCCAGGATCTCCTCGTCGTCGACCATGTCCGTCTTGTTGAGGGCGACGACGATGTACGGCACCCCGACCTGTCGGGCCAGCAGGACGTGTTCCTTGGTCTGCGGCATGGGTCCGTCGGTGGCCGCGACGACCAGGATCGCACCGTCCATCTGGGCGGCGCCGGTGATCATGTTCTTGATGTAGTCGGCGTGTCCGGGGCAGTCGACGTGCGCGTAGTGCCGGCGTTCGGTCTGGTACTCGACATGGGCGATCGAGATGGTGATGCCGCGCTGCCGCTCCTCCGGCGCCTTGTCGATCTGGTCGAACGGCGTGAAGGGGTTGAGGTCGGGGAACCGGTCGTGCAGCACCTTCGTGATGGCCGCTGTGAGGGTGGTCTTGCCGTGGTCGATGTGACCGATGGTGCCGACGTTCACATGGGGTTTGGTCCGCTCGAACTTCGCCTTCGCCACGGCGAGTCCTCCTGATCACCTCGGTGCTGCCGAGCGTTGCTCCGTCCCCTCATGTCTATTCGTTCGGCGGCGCGTCGAACAGGGCACTGACGGACTCGCCGTTGTGAATGCGGCGTACGGCCTCGGCGAGCGCCGGGGCGATGGACAGGATGCGCAGCTTCTCGGTGCGCTCCTCCTCCGGCACCGGCACCGTGTTGGTGCAGACGATCTCCAGTACGTCGGGCTGCTCCCCGATCCGCTTGAGCGCGCCCGACGCGAACAGGCCGTGCGTGCAAGCCACTCGGATCGAGCGCGGCCCCAAGTCCCGCAGCCGGTCCAGGAGTTCGAGCACGGTGCTGCCCTTGGCGATCTCGTCGTCCAGGACGATGACGTCCCGGTCGGCGATCTCACCGATGACGGAACTGATGACGACCCGGTCGTCCGCGTACCGCTGCTTCGCGCCGGCCGCCACCTGGGCGCCGATCAGCCGGGCGAACGCGGCGGCCTCCTTTGCGTTGCCGAGGTCCGGGGAGACGACGGTGGTGCGGGAGAGGTCGTACTGCCGGAAGTGCGCGGCGAGTTCGCGCAGCGCGTGCAGATGGTCGACCGGCACCGAGAAGAAGCCGTGCACCTGCGGCGAGTGCAGGGTCATGGCCAGGACGCGGCTCGCACCGGCCGCCACCATCAGGTCGGCGACCAGCCGTCCGCCGAGCGAGATGCGCGGGGCGTCCTTCTTGTCGGAGCGGGCGTAGGAGTAGTGCGGCATGACGACGGTGATCCGCCCGGCGGAGGCGCCGCGCGCCGCGTCGCTCATCAGCAGCAGCTCGACCAGGTTCTCCTGGACCGGCTTGACGAGCGGCTGGATCAGGAAGACGTCCCGCTCACGGCAGTTGGCCTGGAGCTGTACCTCCAGGCAGTCGTTGGCGAACCGGCTGACCCGGGTCGGGCTGAGCGGTACACCGAGATGCGCGCAGACCTCCTTCGCCAACTCGGGGTGGGCACTCCCGCTGAACACGGCGATGTCTCGCACGATCTGCTCCTCGCATGATCATTCCCGGCCGTGCCTCATGCTACTGACCCCGAAAACCGGTTGCGGACGCCCGGCCGCCGCACGTCATGATGACGATGTCCGTGCCCTCTCCCGTCAGGAACCCTCACATGCGCCGACTCCTCGGAATCCACCAGCCTCCCCACTGGACGACGGTTCTCGAGGACTCGACCACGCATGCACACCCTGAACATCGGAATTCTGGCCCACGTCGACGCCGGTAAGACCAGCCTCACCGAGCGGCTGCTGTTCGACCACGGCGCGATCGACCGGCTCGGCAGCGTCGACGCCGGTGACACCCGTACGGACGACGGCGCGATCGAGCGACAGCGCGGGATCACCATCCGCTCGGCCGTCGCCGCGTTCACCGTCGGCGACACACAGATCAACCTGATCGACACCCCCGGCCACGCGGACTTCGTCGCGGAGGTCGAGCGCGCCCTGGAGGTGCTCGACGGCGCGGTGCTGCTGCTGTCCGCCGTGGAGGGCGTCCAGGCGCAGACCCGCGTCCTGCTGCGGACCCTGCGGCGGCTACGGCTGCCCACGCTCGTCTTCGTCAACAAGATCGACCGGGCGGGCGCCCGCGCCGAAGACCTCCTCACGGACATCCGGCGCCGGCTGACCCCGCACGTCGTACCGCTCACGGACGTGACGGGCCTCGGCACGCCCGGCGCCCGCGTGCTGCCCCGCCCGCCCGGC
>NZ_JAWOAI010000705.1:0-4161 GCF_033194735.1 Streptomyces sp. W16 | reverse complement strand
TCGCCGCGCGGGGTGCGCAGACCCAGCCGGCCGCCACCGCCCTCACGTACCCCTCCTTCTCGTCGTACATGAGGGCCAGGCAGCCGGTGCTGCTGCGGACCGCCCGGTCGCTGACCGCGAACCCGTCCGACGCCGAGGACCTGCTGCAGACCGCGCTGACCAAGACGTATGTGGCCTGGGAGCGGATCGAGGACCACCGGGCGCTGGACGGCTATGTGCGCCGGGCGCTGTTGAACACGCGGACCTCGCAGTGGCGCAAGCGCAAGGTCGACGAGTTCGCGTGCGAGGAGCTGCCCGAGCCGGAGCCGGGCGGCGGCGCGGAGGACCCGGCCGAGCAGCAGGCGCTGCACGACGCGATGTGGCGGGCGATCGCGAAGCTGCCGGACCGGCAGCGGGCGATGGTCGTCCTCAGGTATTACGAGGACCTCAGCGAGGTCCAGACGGCCGAGGTGCTCGGGGTGTCCGTGGGCACGGTGAAGTCGGCGGTGTCGCGGGCGCTGGGCAAACTGCGCGAGGACCCGGAGCTGGTCCTGGTCCGATAGAGGCAGGCAAGATGACGTGATCGCGTGATCGATCATCCAGTCCTAGTGACATACCGTGCGGTATGTGCGCAGAATCAGCGCAACCCTTACTACCGCGTAGGCAATGTCGCCCCGGGAGGACGCCGTGCTGAGCACCATGCAGGACGTACCACTGTTGATCTCCAGGATCCTGACCCACGGGTCTACGGTCCACGGAACATCGCAGGTGATCAGCTGGACCGGTGAGGGAGAACCGGAACGCCGTTCCTTCGCGGAGATCGGTGCGCGCTCGGCCCAGCTGGCACACGCCCTGCGCGAGGACCTGGGCGTGGCGGACGGCGAGCGCACGGCAACCTTTATGTGGAACAACTCGGTCCACGTCGAGGCCTACTTCGCGATCCCCGCCATGGGTGCGGTGCTGCACACGCTCAACCTCCGTCTTCCGGCCGACCAGTTGGCGTGGATCGTCAACCACGCGGCCGACCGGGTGGTGATCGTCAACGGTTCGCTGATCCCGCTGCTCGCACCCCTGCTGCCCAAGCTGCCGACGGTCGAGCACATCGTCGTCTCCGGCCCCGGCGACCGCACCCCCCTCGACGGCGCCCACGCGCGCGTGCACGAGTACGAGGACCTCATCGCCGGCAAGCCGACCACGTACGACTGGCCCGAGCTGGACGAACGCCAGGCCGCCGCGATGTGCTACACCTCCGGCACGACGGGCGACCCCAAGGGCGTGGTGTTCAGCCACCGTTCGATCTACCTGCACTCCATGCAGGTCAACATGACCCAGTCGATGGGTCTCACGGACCAGGACACCTCACTGGTCGTAGTGCCCCAATTCCACGTAAATGCCTGGGGTTTGCCGCATGCCACCTTCATGACCGGCGTGAACATGCTGATGCCGGACCGCTTCCTGCAGCCCGCGCCGCTCGCCGAGATGATCGAGAGCCAGCGCCCGACGCATGCGGCGGCCGTGCCCACCATCTGGCAGGGCCTGCTCGCCGAACTGACCGCCAAGCCGCGCGACGTCTCCTCGCTCACCCAGGTCACCATCGGCGGCTCGGCCTGCCCGCCCGCCCTCATGGCGGCCTTCGACAAGCTGGGCATGCGGGTCTGCCACGCCTGGGGCATGACGGAGACCTCCCCGCTGGGCACGGTCTCCCGCCCGCCGGCCGAAGCGGTCGGCACGGAGCGGGAGTTCGAGTACCGGCTGACGCAGGGCCGTTTCCCGGCGAGTGTCGAGGCCCGCCTCACCGGCCCCGGCGGCGAGCGGCTGCCCTTCGACGGCGAGTCGGCGGGCGAGCTGGAGGTACGCGGCCCCTGGGTCGCCGGCGCCTACTACAACGGCCCCGACGCCGAACCCCTGCGCCCCGCCGACAAGTTCAGCGAGGACGGCTGGCTCAAGACCGGCGACGTCGGCACCATCTCCCCCGACGGATTCCTCACCCTCACCGACCGCGCCAAGGACGTCATCAAGTCCGGCGGCGAGTGGATCTCCTCCGTCGACCTGGAGAACGCCCTGATGTCCCACCCGGACGTCACCGAGGCCGCCGTGGTCGCCGTACCGGACGAGCGGTGGGGCGAGCGTCCGCTGGCGACCGTCGTCCTGCGGGAGGGCTCCACCGCCGACTTCGAGTCCCTGCGTGCCTTCCTCGCCGACGCGGGCAAGATCGCCAAGTGGCAGCTCCCCGAACGCTGGACGATCGTCGAGTCGGTCCCGAAGACGAGCGTCGGCAAGTTCGACAAGAAGGTGCTGCGCAGGCGCTACGCCGACGGCGACCTGGACGTCACCCAGCTCTGACAGGTTGCCCGTACCGCTCGGCCGGTGATCCCTACCGGCCGAGCGAGCCGACGAACCGGTCCAGCCGGGAGACGACGGTGCGCAACACGTCGACGGATCCCCGGGCGTCGTCCGGGAGTTCAAGCGAGTGATCTGCCGACGGAATCTCCAGGACCTCGTGCTGCCGCAGGGACTCGGCGACCCGCGAGTCCCACAGCTTGTCGGCATCGCCGCCGACGAGGAGGGTCGGCGCCTGGGCCCGCCGGAGGCCGCGTACGACCTGGTCGATCGTCAGAACAGGCGTGAGCCAGGCCGCCGCGATGCCCCGCTCGGCCACGACCCCGCACCCGAGCGACCCCAGAGACTTCCCGACGACCAGCCGGCAGGCCCCCGCCTCGGCGTCGACGGCCCGTGTGACCTCCGCCTCCACCCACGCGATCCGCTCCTCCACGGTGAACCGCGAGAAGTCGTCCGGGATCCGCCACCACAGCTCCTGGACCGTCCAACCGTGCTGGAGGAGCACGGCACGGGCGAAGTGCAGCAGCGGCATGGCGGGCGTGTACCCGACACCCGGCACGACGACCGCGACCCGGTCGGGCGCACCGTCATGACGGGTGGGGACGGCGAAGGGACCAGGTACGGACGTGGGCATGACCGCAGGCTACCGGCCCAACTAGCCCAACTGGTTGGCTAGTTGGTGCCGATCCGCGCCAACAGGTCCACGATCCGTGACTGGACCTCCGTGCTCGTCGACCGCTCGGCGAGGAAGAGGACGGTCTCCCCGGAGGCCAGCCGCGGCAGGTCGGCCTGGTCCACCGCGGCCGTGTACACGACGAGCGGAGTGCGGTTGAGCTGCCCGTTCGCCCGCAGCCAGTCGACGATCCCGGCCCGCCGCTTGTGCACCTGCAACAGGTCCATGACCACGAGGTTGGGCCGCAACTGCCCCGCCAGCGTCACCGCATCGGCATCGCTCGCGGCCCGTGCCACCTGCATCCCACGCCGCTCCAGCGTCGCGGTCAGCGCCAGCGCGATCTCCGCGTGCTCCTCGATCAACAGCACCCGCGGCGGATGCTGCTCGCTGTCCCGGGGCGCGAGCGCCTTCAGCAGTACGGCGGGATCGGCGCCGTAGGCCGCCTCACGCGTGGCCTGCCCGAGCCCGGCGGTGACAAGCACGGGCACCTCGGCCGCGACGGCCGCCTGCCGCAACGACTGAAGTGCCGTCCGCGTGATCGGCCCGGTCAACGGGTCCACGAACAGCGCCGCCGGGAACGCGGCGATCTGCGCGTCGACCTCCTCGCGCGAGTGCACGATGACGGGCCGGTACCCGCGGTCGCTCAGCGCCTGCGTGGTCGTCACGTCCGGCGCGGGCCACACCAGCAGCCGGCGCGGATTGTCGAGCGGCTCCGGGGGCAGCTCGTCGTCGAGCGGCTGCGGCCTGGGCGTGTCCGCGATCTCCACGGCCCCACCCGGCCCGTCCAACGGCTCCGGCCCCTCGGCCGCGTTCTCGTCCGGTGCCCCTATGGCGTACGACCGTCCGGCGCCCTCGGTCATCGGCGAGAGCCGCGACTGCCCGGCCATGGAGGGCTGCGCCTGCTCACCCTGGGGATGCGGACGCGTCGACCCGGCGGTGCCGGAATCGGGCCGCGTCCCCAACTTCCGCCGCCGCCCGCCCCCGCCCGGCTGATGCGGCGGAGGCGTGGCGGTCGGCTGCTGCACCTGAGCCGCCTGCCGCGTGAACGGCACGCCCTGCCCCAACGTCCGCACACTGATCGCCCGCCCCTGAGTGGAGTTGGGATCAACGGCCCCGACCGAAGCACCGGCCGACGCCGGCACAGCAGCCTCAGCGGGCAGCGGCTGCGC
>NZ_JAWOAI010000704.1:0-4165 GCF_033194735.1 Streptomyces sp. W16 | reverse complement strand
ATCTGACCGCAGCAGTGGCGGACCCGCGGGGGAGCCGCCGTCGCGCCACAGCCCGTCCAGGCCGATCGCGCCGCCCAGTGCCTCGAACGCCCAGCGGTTGGTCATCGCCCGGCTGATCGCCTCGCCGACCGGCGCCATCCGGGGCACCGGCACGAAGGCGCCCGAGAACAGCACCTGGGGGAAGCAGAGCAGCGGCAGCATCAGGGTCGCCTGGCCCGGTTCCGTGACGGCGGCCGAGGTGAGCAGCCCGAGGGCGAGCGCGGCGGCCGAGGCCAGCACACTGGTGAGGAACAGCGAGGCGTACGTGTCCCAGCCCGCCGCCGGCAGCCGGTCCAGCGCGCGCAGCACCGCCAGCAACAAGGCGTCCGCCGCCGCCAGTACAGGCAGGACAGTGGTCAACTTCGAGGCCACGTACGGACCGATCCGCACCCCGGCCAGCCACTCCCGGCGCAGCACGGCCAACTCCGGGCAGATCTGCAGCAGTCCGTACGTCAGCCCGAAGAAGAACGCCCCGAACGCGATCCAGAACATGATCATCGCCGTGGACCCGGGGTCGGGCGCCGTCGCGTCGAACGCGCCCGCCCGGAACAGCACCGCGAACATCGCCACGATCATCACCGGAGACCCCACGAACACGGCGACCGACAGCCGGTTGTGCACCAACAGGGCCGTCGTACGACGGGTCAGCAGCGCCCACTGGCGTACGGCGCCGACGCGCGGCGGACGGTGCGGGGCAGGCGCCGGTAGCCGGTCGGGAAGTGCTGCCGGGGTCGCCCGCTCGACGCGCTGCCCGTTTGCGACCGCCGCGTACACGTCCTCCGCCGTCTCCGCGCCGAAGGCTCCCAGCAGCGCGTCGGGCGGTCCCACGAACGCGACCGCCCCGCCCCGCGACAGGAACACGACCTGGTCGCAGCGCGGCAGATCGGCGAGAACGTGGGTCGTGAGCACGACCGTGGTGCCGGTCTCGGCCAGGCCCCGCAGGGTGGCCAACAGGGCCGCCCCGGTGACCGGATCGAGCCCGGAGGTGGGTTCGTCGAGGAAGAGCACGCGCGGCCGGGTCAGCAACTCGGCCGCGATACAGGCCCGTTTGCGCTCCCCACCGCTCAGCGCCCGCACCGGGGTCTCGGCCCGCCGGGACAGCCCGAGGACATCGAGCACCTCCGTCACCCGCGCCGGAACCGTCTCGCCCGGCATCCGCAACCGCCCCGCGTACTCCAGCGTGCGCCGCAACGGCAGCTCACGGTGGATCACGTCCTCCTGCGGCACATACCCGAACTCCGGTCCGGGCGGCCCCGGTCGGGCACCGTCGTGCAGTACGGCCCCCGTCGCCGGGCGCTGGAGTCCCGCGAGGGTCTGCAACAGCACCGTCTTGCCCGCGCCGCTGCTGCCCGCGATCACCGTGAGCTGTCCGGCCCGGACCTCGAACGACACATCGTCCAACACGCGCCCGGTGCCCCGCACTTCCTGCGTGACGTCGCGCAACTCCAGGTGTAGGCCGCTTACTTGGGTGAGGTCAGGGTGTATCGGCGTCGGCATGGGAGCAGGATGTCACCCCGGTGTCAGCCACACCGTCGCCAGGGGCGGGAGGGTGAGCCGGATGTGGCCGTCCTCCGGTTTGACCGGGTCGGGGTTGGTGACATCGCTGCCGCCGTAGGCGGCGGAGTCGGTGTTGAGCGTCTCGCGCCAGGCCGGGATGTCGTCCGGGACCCCGAGCCGGTAGTCGTGGCGGACGACGGGGGAGAAGTTGCTGACGGCGAGAAGAGGCGCGCCCTCGGCGTCGAACCTCAGGAACGCGAAGACGTTGTCCTCGGCCGCGTCGCCCAACACCCAGCGGAAACCGGAGGGTTGGGTGTCACGTTGCCAGAGGGCGGGGGTGCGGCGGTAGACGGTGTTGAGGTCGCGGACGAGGTTCTGCACGCCCCGGTGGTCGGGCGCGGCGTCGTAGGCCGGATCGAGGAGCCACCAGTCGGGGCCATGGGACTCGGACCACTCGGCGCCCTGGGCGAACTCCTGGCCCATGAAGAGGAGTTGCTTGCCGGGGTGGGCCCACATGAACCCCAGATACGCCCGGTGGTCGGCGCGCTGCTGCCACCAGTCGCCCGGCATCTTCGACACCAACGACCGCTTCCCGTGGACGACTTCGTCGTGGGAGATGGGCAGGACGTAGTTCTCGCTGTACGCGTACACCATCGAGAAGGTCATCTCGTGGTGATGGAACCTGCGGTGAACGGGCTCGTGGGACATGTAGCCGAGCGAGTCGTGCATCCAGCCCATGTTCCACTTCAGTCCGAAGCCGAGACCGCCGGTGTCGGTGGGCCGGGTCACGCCGTCCCAGGAGGTGGACTCCTCGGCGATCGTCACGACACCCGGGACCCGCCGGTACACGGTCGCGTTCATCTCCTGGAGGAAGGCGACGGCGTCCAGATCGTCCCGCCCGCCATGGACGTTCGGGGTCCACTGCCCCGAGTCGCGTGAGTAGTCGAGGTAGAGCATCGAGGCGACCGCGTCCACGCGCAGGCCGTCGATGTGGAACTCCTCGCACCAGTAGACGGCGTTCGCCACAAGGAAGTTGCGCACCTCGGTCCGCCCGAGGTCGAACTCGTACGTCCCCCAGTCGGGATGCTCGGCCCGCCGCGCGTCCCCGGGCTCGTACAGGGGCTCCCCGTCGAACCGGGCCAACGCCCAGTCGTCCTTGGGGAAGTGCGCCGGAACCCAGTCCATGATCACGCCGATACCGGCCCGATGCAGGGCGTCGACCAGGAACTTGAAGTCGTCGGGGGTGCCGAGGCGGGCGGTCGGGGCGTAGAAGCCGGTGACCTGATAGCCCCAGGAGCCGCCGAAGGGATGCTCGGTCACCGGCATCAGCTCTACGTGCGTGAAGCCCAGGTCGTTGACGTACGCGGGGAGTTCGACGGCGAGCTGACGGTACGTCAAGCCGGGCCGCCAGGACGCGAGATGCACCTCGTACACGGAGAACGGCGCTTCGTGGACCGGTGTTTGCGTCCGCCGGGCGAGCCACTCCTCGTCGTCCCACTCGTAGTGCGAGGCCGTCACGATGGACGCCGTGGCGGGCGGCACCTCCGTACGGCGTGCCATCGGGTCGGCCTTGAGGAAGCGGTCGCCGTGCCGTGAAGTGATCTCGAACTTGTAGCGGGCGCCCTCGCCCACACCCGGCAGGAACAGCTCCCACACACCCGACGAACCGAGCGACCGCATCGGGAAGGCCGTCCCGTCCCAGGCGCTGAACTCCCCGGCGACACGCACCCCTTGGGCGTTCGGCGCCCACACGGAGAAGCGGGTGCCGGTCACCCCGTCATGCGTCATCGGCTCCGCACCGAGCGCCTTCCACAACTCCTCGTGGCGCCCCTCCCTGATCAGGTGCAGATCGAGATCGCCGAGCGCGGGGAGGAAACGGTACGGATCGTCCACCTCCTGCTCGTCGCCCTCCGCGTACGACACCAACAGCGTGTACGCCGGGATCGCGTCGAGCGGCAGTACGCCGGAGAAGATCCCGCCCCCGTCCGAGGCGAGCGGGTTGCGCATACCGTCGATCACGACACTCACGGCCCGGGCGTACGGCCGCAGCACCCGGAAGCCGATCCCACCCGGGACCGGACGCGCGCCGAGCAGCGCGTGCGGGTCGTGATGGGCACCCGACAGCAGGCGCTCGCGGTCGGCCGGGTCCAAGGGGAGGGATACGGCAGGACCGCCCGCCTCCGCAGGTGAAGTGTCGCGCAGGGCCACGGAGTTCAGCCTCCTCGGACGGCGAGTCGCTCGATCGCCGCCATGGGTACGGGAAGCCAGTCCGGGCGGTGTCTGGCCTCGTACAGCACTTCGTAGACCGCGCGGTCCGTCTCGTAGGCGCGCAGCAGGGCGTGCTTGGTGCGGGGGTCCCAGCCGGCCCGGGCCGCGTAGCCCGCACAATAAGCCTCGCGGCAGCGGCGCGCCCACTCGGGGCGCCAGGGACGGCGCTGCCGGGCCGCGTAGTCGAAGGAACGCAGCATGCCCGCGATGTCCCGCACCGGGGACTGCGCGCTGCGCCGCTCGGCCAGCGGCTTGGACGGCTCGCCCTCGAAGTCGATGACGAACCAGTCGCGGCCGGCCCGCAGCACCTGCCCGGGATGCAGATCGCCGTGGATGCGCTGGGCGGGCGGCCCGGCGTCAC
>NZ_JAWOAI010000703.1:0-4177 GCF_033194735.1 Streptomyces sp. W16 | reverse complement strand
GTCGCCCTCGGCGCGGATGCGGTCGTTCAGCCGCCGCACGGCCGCGTCGGCGTCGGCGTCATCGCGTACGGCGGCCACCAGGCCGTCGACGGCGGCCTGCGACTCCTCCTCGCGGAGCCGGCGGCGGATGTCCTCCACGTGCGTGAAGAAGTAGGCCAGCGCTTCGGTGGTGCGCCCTGCCCTGCCCTCGGGGCGGTCGGTCATGGATTCTCCGGTCGGGCCGTGCGGTGTCGCGGTGTGACGATGCTGCGTACGGTAGGCCAATTCGCCCCCGGCAATAGCCAGTTGCTCTACTCTCCGCTGGCATGACGATGGACGGGAGCTCCGCGCGGGACCACCTGCTGGCGGCAGCGCGGGTGCGATTACGGCAGGTCAGAGCCACCGGAGACCTGACGGCGCTACGGACGCCGTCGGCACGGGCCGATCTGGAGGCGCTGCTCGCGCTCTTCACCGACGGGCGACGGGACGTCGAGGTCGGCTATCGCCTCGGCTGGCTGCTCCTGCTGGAGGGCCTGGGCGACGGGGACGACGCTCTGATCGACATCGTGGTGGACGGCTTCTCGCTGTGTCTGCTGGCCGGTGTCGAAGACCTGCCTGCCGATCTCCTGTCCGGCATCGCCTCGGCCGCCGAGGAGGGCGCCGGCGCCCTGCTGGACCAGGCCATGGCCTCGCCCGACCGGGACCTGCTGGACCTGGTGGTGGAACAGCACCGCAGGCTCGTGAGAGCCACCCCCGTCGATCACGCGGGCCGGCCGGAACGGTTGCACCGCCTCGGTACCGCCCTCCACAGACGGTTCGAGCGGCGGCACGCGGAGGAGGACCTGACCGCCGCGTTCGCCGCCCACCGCGAGTCGATCGACACCAGCCCCGCAGGCGCCCCCGAGCTCTCGATTCGTCTCAGCGGTCTGGCCGGAGTGCTGTGGTCGCGCCACCAGTTGAAGGGCGATCCCGCCGATCTGGACGCCGCGGTCGACGCCGTCCGGGCGGCCGGGGACACCGCGCCCGCCGGATCGTCGCGCCGGGCGATGTGTCTGTCCAACCTCGGGCTGACGCTGCGGGACCGGTTCGGCCGCAGCGGGGATCCCGCGGATCTCGACGAGGCGATCGCCGCCGGACGGCAGGCGTGGGAGCTGACCCCGCCGGACGACCCGAACCGCACGACGAGGTTGCGGGCCCTGGTGGGGCACCTCGTGATCCGGTACCGGGAGGTCGAGGGCGCCGAGGCCATGGCCGAGACCGTCGCCGGCCTGAGCCCCACAGCCCCGGCGGACCTGGCCATGATCGGCTTCCTCGCCGGTTCGGACGACATCCCGGCCGAGGCGGCGTCCGACGTCGCCCGGCTCGCCGCGAACCTGGCCATCGGCCGGGGCCTGCACGTGGTCAACGTCTACGACCCGGCCGCACACGAGGCCGTCGTCGCACTGTGGCGGCGCATCCTGCGCATCGCCCCCGCCGGTGACCCCGACCGGCACGTCTACCTCGCCAACCTCAGCGGCATGCTGCTGTTCCGCCACCACGCCACGGGGGCGGCAGCGGACCTGGAGTCGGCTCTGGCGGCCGCGCGCCGGGCTGTCCGGGCGGCCCCCGAGGAAGACCCGCACCGGGCGCTGGGGCTAGGCAACCTGGCGGCCTCGCTCGGCGCGCGATACCGGCTGGAGGGCACCGCCGAGGACCTGGAGCTGGCCGTCGACCTGCTGCGGGACGCCACCGCCCGGCTTCCCCACGGCCATGATGACCTGGCCCGCCTCCTCAGCGACCTGGGCGGGCTGCTGGCCGAGAGCTTCCGACTCCACGAGGACCCGGCCGACCTGGACGACGCCGTCACGGCGCTGCGCGCGTCCACCCGCTCGGTACCGGGCGACCCGATGGGCCGGGGACTGGCCCTGAACAACCTGGGTGAGTCGCTGCACGCGCGGTTCATACTGGCCGGAGCCCCGGACGATCTCGAAGAGTCGGTCACCACCCTGCGCGTGGCGGTCGACGTGACGCCACCAGAGCACTCCGGCCACGTCGTGTGCCTCAGTTCCCTGGGCGCGGCTCTGGCCGCCCGGTTCGAGCAGTCGGGGCGCCGCCGGGACCTGGACGAGTCGACGCGGGTCCTGCGTGCCGCCGTGGCCGCCGCCCCGGTGGGGTCCCGGGAGCGGACCAGGAGTCTGGTCAACCTGGCCAACGCCGTCCACTGGCGGCTGCAGACCCCGGACTCGCGCCCGGAGGACTTCGACGAGGCGGTGGCACTGGCCAGACAGGCCATCGCAAGCGCGCCCGACGGCAGCCCCGCCCGGCAGCAGTGCCACTCGCTGCTGGTGAACAACCTCCGGCTGCGTTTCGACCGGCACGGGAACCCGGACGACCTCGCCGAGGCCGCCTCCATCGGAAGGGAGTTCCTGCACGGCCCGCTCGGCGGGGTCCCGGCGGACCGGGCCGAGCGATTGACCGCCGGTGCGCACGCGCTGTTCGCCCAGTACGTGTTCGGCGACCCCTCGTCCGGTCTCGACGACGCGATCGACGCACAGCGCACGGTGCTTCGCGGTCTGGCCCCAGGGAGCACCACCCGTCCGCTCGCCCTGCACAACCTGGCGCTGGCGCTCATCGGGCGCAACGCGCACGCGCATTCCGAGGCCGACCTCAATGCGGCGATCGAGGCACAGCGCACCGCCGTCAGTGAGGCCGGCCACGGACACGCCCACCGGGTCCTGCTGCTGGGCGCGCTCGGCGGCTACCTCCACATCCGCTACTCGTTGTCGGGAGCGCGAGCGGACCTGGACGAGGCGATCGACACCCTCGCCACCGCGGCCAAGGCGGCTCCCGCAGGGCACCCTGGGCGGCAGGGGATCCTCCCGAACTGGTGCGGAGCCCTGCTCCTGCGGGCCGCGGCGACCGAGGCGGAGGCCGCCGTCGCGGACGACCTCGACGCGGCCGTCGCCATCGCCCGGGAGGCGGTGGACACGGCTCCGGACCGCAGTCCGCGCCGGCGATGGCTACTGTGCCAATTCGGCCAGGCCCTGCTGTTCCGGTACCGGGCTCGGCGCTCGCCCGCCGACCTCGACACGGCGATCGCCGTCCTGCAGCAGGCGAAAGGCCTGAACACCGACGGGGTGGACCGGCTGATCGTGCTCCAGCAGCTGGGCGAAGCCCTGCACGCCCGCTTCGAACGGCACGGAGACCCCGCCGACCTCGGCACGGCCGTAGGTCTGTCCGCGGAGATCGTCGCCTCGCCCGCGGCACCGCCCATACTGCGTCTCAGGGCGGCGGTGACCGCAGGTCAGCTCGTGGCGAGCGACGACCCGGCACGGGCGATCGGCTTCTTCGAGACCGCCGTGGAACTGCTCCCCCGCATCGCCCCGCGCCGGCTGCGGCGAGGTGAACAGCAGCGGTCCCTGGGCTGGTTCGCCGGACTGGCGTGCAACGCCGCTGCCGCCGCGCTGTGCGAACCCGGCAGGTCCGCGGACGAGCGGGCGGCGCGGGCGCTGCGGCTGCTGGAGACGGGCCGAGGTGTGCTGATCGGGCAGGCGCTGGACGCCTGGAGCGACCTCGCCCCGCTCCACGCCCGGCACCCCGAACTCGCGGCACGCTTCGAGGAGTTGCGGGATCTGCTGGACCGGCCCGACGACGGCTCGGACGCCCTGCTGGGCGGCTTCACCCTGCCTGGTTCAGAGGGCGCCGCCGTGGTCGACCGGCACCGGCTCGCCGACGAACTCACGGCCGTCCTCGGGCGGATCCGGCAGTTGGACGGATTCGGTACGTTCGGGCTGCCGCCGTCGGTCGAGGAACTGCGCTCCGCGGCCCGGGACGGCGCGGTCGTGGTCCTGAACGTCAGCGTCCTGCGCAGCGACGCCCTGCTGGTCACACGCGAGGGCATCACCTCGGTGCCGCTCCCGGGACTCACCCTGGAGAACGCGACAGAGGTGGGCGTCGCCTGCCAGGGCTACGCCCATGACGCGACCGCCCCGGACGAGGACGTGCGCACGAAGGCGCAGGAGGAGCTGTCCGGAATCCTGGCCTGGCTGTGGGACGTCGTCGCGGAACCCGTCCTCACCGCTCTGGGCCACGACCGTACGCCGGCGAACGGCGCCCACCCGCGCGTGTGGTGGGTGCCCTGCGGGCCGCTGGTCCTGCTGCCGTTCCACGCCGCGGGCCACCACGACGGCTCGGGCCGTGCGGTCATGGACCGCGTCGT
>NZ_JAWOAI010000702.1:0-4183 GCF_033194735.1 Streptomyces sp. W16 | reverse complement strand
GAGCGCGGTCCAGGCCGCCCAGCGGCGCCCGGCGACGACCGCGCCGAAGCAGCCGAGCGCGACGGGCAGGAAGACGGGGCCGTACGGGTATCCGGCGCCGAAGTAGAGCACGGCGGCGAGCACGGTCCCGAAGGCCACCCCTACGGGGTAGCGGTGACGCCACAGGAGCAGCACCGAGCCGACGACGAGCAGCACGCGCGCGTAGAGGTCGAGTGGGACGCGGTCGGGCTGGCTGTGTCCGGCGAAGCTGCTGCCGATCAGCACGAACACGGTGACCAGCAGCGTGGAACGCCAGGGCCACCGGGTCGGGGCCGCCACCCCGTCCCACGGCGGTCCGTGGCGCCACCACCGGGGCGGTCCCCCGCCGCGTACCCGCTGCTCGTCCATGCACGTCACGCTAGACGCCGGGCGGCGCTGGGGGCGTCAGCCGGACGGGGTGATCACGAGTACTTCCCAGGGAGTACGAAGCGATACCCGTGAACTCCCGTCCACTACAGCGCCCCGTAAGGGGCGCGGGGAACTGTGCGACCAGCCCCCACCGGGCCGCAGACAAAGAACCACGCACCCAGCAGGGCACTCACACGTCCGCGAGCCCCACCCCGAGCGCAAGCCGTCGTACCGCATGACGGAAGAAGATCTCACGCTCCTCCACCACCCGACGGAACTGACCGAAAAGCTCAAAGCTGACGAGTCCATACAACTCGGCCCACGCGGCGACCAGGGCCACGGCCACCGCGGGCGGAAGGTCACCGGCGAAGTCCGCGACCATGCGCTCCGCCTCGGGTTGGAGATCGGCCGGGAGCGGAGGCTCGGTCAGCGTGCCGGCCTGGTGGGCGTCCCGCGCGATGCCGATGAGGAGGAGGGCGACACGGGCGGCAGGCGGCACGGTGGTCTCGGGGGCGACATACCCGGGGACCGGCGAGCCGTAGATCAGGGCGTACTCGTGCGGATGCGCCAGCGCCCAGCCACGTACCGCCTCGCACACGCTCGTCCAGCGGCGCAGTGGGCCCGCGCCGGCCACCTTGGCGTGGGCCGTTTCCGCGCTCTCCCCGACGGAGTCGTACGCGTCGATGATGAGCGCGGTCAGCAGGTCGTCGCGGCTGGGGAAGTACCGGTACAGGGCGGAGGAGACCATGCCCAGTTCACGGGCCACGGCGCGCAGTGAGAGCTTCGCGGCGCCCTCGGCGGCGAGCTGTCTGCGCGCCTCGTCCTTGATGGCCGCGGTGACCTCGATCCTGGCTCGGGCGCGGGCGCCTTGTGTGGTGCTCATACGGGCAAGTGTGGCACGGAATCAGAGCAGCGCACACAAACGAGAGCAGCGCATAAAAAAGAGAGCACCGCTCTTGCATTGGATCGCCCAGCCGGTGCAGACTGTTTCCGAGAACGAGAGCAGTGCTCACAAATGGGAGCCGCGCTCTCCAAAACCCAGGAGTCGTCATGAGCACGCACGTCCAGAAGCCCGGCTGGTTCACGGTCAACGTCTTCAACCGCGCCGTCGCCTGGTTCACCCGCCGCGGTCTCAGCGTCTGGGGTTCGCGGGTGCTGGCGGTGCGGGGCCGTAAGAGCGGCGAGTGGCGGACCACCCCGGTGAACCTGCTGACGGTGGACGGACAGCAGTACCTCGTCGCCCCGCGCGGGCACGTCCAGTGGACGCACAACATGCGGGCGGCGGGCGGCGGCGAGCTGCGGCTCGGCAAGAAGGTGGACGCGTTCACCGCGACCGAGGTCACCGGCGACGACAAGGTGCCGCTGCTGCGCGCCTACCTCAAGCGCTGGAAGGCCGAGGTCGGCGTGTTCTTCGGAGGAGTCGGCCCCGACTCCTCCGACGACGAACTGCGGGCGATCGCGGACGACCACCCCGTCTTCCACGTCACGGTCAGGAGCTGACCTCGCCCTCCGCGGACTCCTCCGCCTCCACGGGCGCCACGGGTTCCGCGGTCCTGCGGTCGAAGGCGGTCAGCGCGCGCTGCGCCATGGGATGGCTGCGCACCAGCTCGCCCAGGGTGGTCGAACCCCGGGTGATGTCCATGAAGGCCTTCCAGGCCGGCCGGAAGCCGGTGAGGGCCGCGTGGAACAGTCCGGGGCGCCGCTCGAAGACCGCCAGCATGGTCTTGCCGACGCTCATCTCCACGCCGAGCCCCGCCTTGATCGCGAACGCGTAGTTCAGGGCCTGCCGGCGGGTGTCCACGGCGTCGTGCGCCTCGGCGATCCGCACCGCCCACTCCCCCGCGAGCCGTCCCGAGCGCAGCGCGAACGAGATGCCCTCCCGGGTCCACGGCTCCAGCAGGCCCGCCGCGTCACCGCACACCAGCACCCGCCCGCGCGAGAGCGGCGAGTCGTCCGCCCGGCACCGGGTCAGGTGCCCGGAGGAGATGCTCGGTTCGAAGCCGGCGAGGCCGAGCCGGGCGATGAAGTCCTCCAAGTACCGCTTCGTGGCGGCGCCTTCACCGCGCGCGGAGATCACCCCGACCGTGAGCGTGTCGCCCTTGGGGAAGACCCAGCCGTAACTGCCGGGCATCGGGCCCCAGTCGATGAGCACCCGCCCCTTCCAGTCCTCGGCGACCGTGTCGGGCACCGGGATCTCCGCCTCCAGGCCCAGGTCCACCTGGTCGGTCTTGACCCCGACGTGCGCCCCTATGCGGCTGGCACTGCCGTCGGCGCCGACGACGGCACGCGCGAGGACCGTCTCGCCGCCGCTCAGCACCACGGCGACCGTACGCCGGTCCGGCACCGCCGAGCCGTGCTGCTCGACTCGTGTCACCGAGACGCCGGTGCGCAGCTCGGCGCCCGCCTTCTGCGCGTGCTCGACGAGCTGCTGGTCGAACTCGGGCCGGTTGATCAGCCCGAACAGCATCTGCCGGGACCGGCGGGTGCGCGTGAAACGCCCGTTGTTCGAGAACGTTATGGCGTGCACCCGGTCCTTCAACGGCAGCTCGAAGCCGGGCGGCAGGGAGTCGCGCGAAGGTCCGATGATGCCGCCGCCGCACGTCTTGTAGCGCGGCAACTCGGCTTTCTCCAGCAACAGCACACGCCGTCCCGCGACGGCCGCCGCATAGGCGGCCGAGGCCCCCGCGGGTCCCGCGCCCACCACGACGACGTCCCACACCCGCTGCACGTCGTCCGCCGAAGAGTTCTCGCTGCTCACGATGGTCTACTGCTCCCGATCAAGCCGCTGCCGCACCTGTCCCCCGCATCCTACGGCGGACATCGCCATAGGCCGTTGTGGGAGGATCGACGGCATCATTCGTACAACGTCGCACCCACAAGGAGCGTGCCCATGTCGTCGCATCCGGTCGCCGAGACCGTCGCCTCGTTGATGCCCAGGGCAAGAACTGAGCTCAGCGAGCTGGTGGCCTTCAAGTCGGTGGCGGACTTCGACCAGTTCCCGAAGAGCGAGAGCGAGGGCGCCGCGAACTGGGTCGCCGACGCGCTGCGCGCCGAGGGTTTCCAGGACGTGGCCCTGCTCGACACCCCGGACGGCACGCAGTCGGTCTACGGCTACCTGCCCGGCCCCGACGGCGCGAAGACCGTGCTCCTGTACGCCCACTACGACGTGCAGCCGCCGCTCGACGAGGCCGCCTGGACGACCCCGCCGTTCGAACTGACGGAGCGCGACGGCCGCTGGTACGGGCGCGGTGCCGCCGACTGCAAGGGCGGCGTGATCATGCACCTGCTCGCGCTGCGCGCCCTCAAGGCCAACGGCGGTGTCCCGGTGCACATCAAGGTGATCGCCGAGGGCTCGGAGGAGCAGGGCACCGGCGGCCTGGAGCGGTACGCCGAGGAGCACCCCGAGCTCCTCGCGGCCGACACGATCGTGATCGGCGACACAGGGAACTTCCGGGTCGGCCTGCCCACGGTCACCTCGACCCTGCGCGGCATGACCTTGGTGCGCGTACAGATCGACACTCTCGAAGGCAACCTGCACTCGGGCCAGTTCGGCGGTGCCGCGCCCGACGCGCTGGCCGCGCTGATCCGCGTACTGGACTCGCTGCGCGCCAAGGACGGCTCGACGACCGTCGACGGGCTCGCCGCCCACGCGTCCTGGGACGGACTGTCGTACGACGAGGGGCAGTTCCGCCAGGACGCCAAGGTGCTGGACGGCGTCGAGCTGATCGGTTCCGACGCGGTCGCCGACCGCATCTGGGCGCGCCCGGCCGTCACGGTCCTCGGCATCGACTGCCCG
>NZ_JAWOAI010000701.1:0-4209 GCF_033194735.1 Streptomyces sp. W16 | reverse complement strand
CCGGTCGTTCGTCCTCGGCCTGGGCGGCCGTCCGGCGGCGATCGGTCCCACGGTCCCGGTGTCCGAGGCCGCGCGGTCGTTGCACTGGGCCACGCGGGCACTGG
Source organism: Streptomyces sp. W16 (assembly GCF_033194735.1). NCBI lineage: Bacteria > Bacillati > Actinomycetota > Actinomycetes > Kitasatosporales > Streptomycetaceae > Streptomyces > Streptomyces sp. W16. The sequence goes on along the minus strand of NZ_JAWOAI010000701.1, from coordinate 4,105 downwards.
GGCTGATGGGGCGCGGGGTGCTGCCCCGGCAGGGTGTGGTGCTGTGCGCCGACCATCTGTCGACCCTGCTGCTGCACAGCGACGAGCCGCTGCTCGCGCAGTTGGAGGCCCGGGTCCTGGCACCGCTCGACGCGGCTTCCGAGGGCCAACGCGCCCGGCTGGCCGAGACGTTGCTCGCCTGGCTGCTCAGCGGCAGCAATGTCCCCGACGTCGCCGCCCGGCTCCACATCCACCCGCAGACGGTCCGCTACCGCCTGCGCCAGCTGGAGAAGCTCTTCGGCGAGTGCCTGCACGACCCCGGCACCCGTCTGGACCTGATTCTCGCGCTGCGGTCGGCGTCGTCGCGGGAGAGCGAGCGCGACTCACGGCCCGACAAAAACAGGGACGGTTTCTGAATTCCCGTCCATAACACCCGGTGAGACAACGCGAATACCTTCGAGGTGTCCTTTCCACAGGCGCGTCCCACGCGCCCCACCCTCAAAGGATTCTCATGCGTATTCGCTTGTGCCTGGCCGCTCTCTCGCTGGTCGGCGGGGCCGGTCTCGCCACCCTCACCGCGCCCACGGCGTCCGCCGCCACCTGCTCGGACCTCGACGTCGTGGCGGCTCGCGGCACTTTCGAACCGGGGACTCTCGGTGTGATCGTCGGCGACCCGGTGTTCTCCGCGCTCCAGCAGAAAATCACCGGAAAGACCCTCTCCAGCTACGCGGTGAACTATCCCGCCGACCTTTCCCTGACGTCCGCCGCGACGGGAAACGCCGATTTGGTGAACCACGTCAACGCGCAGGCGGCGGCCTGCCCGAATCAGCGTCTCATTCTCGTCGGCTATTCGCAGGGCGCGAATGTCGTCGACAACTCCATCGGAATCAGCAGCGACGGCGCGGTGGTCGGCAGCCCGATCGTGGCGACCATCCCCGCCGCCGTCGAGCCGAGAGTCGCCGCGGTGCTGCTGTTCGGCAACCCGATCCGCGCCCTCGGCAAGAGCGTCACCGGCACCTACCAGAGCCGCACCATCGACTTCTGCGCCACCGGTGACCCCATCTGCCAGAACGGCGGAACGGACGTGCTGGCCCACCTCGGCTACACCTCCGACGCCGACGCGGCGGCGACGTTCGCCGCCGGCAAGGTCTGAGCCGTAACAGCACTGCGGGGCCCGGGAGTTGATCCTCCCGGGCCCCTGTCGGTCTACTTGGGTGACGCGGCGAATCCGGCGAGGCTGCTGGAGACGACTTCGGGCCGGCCGTTGTTCTGGACGGGCGCCGCCGTCAGGACGTCCAAGTGCTGGTAGCCGGGGGCGATCACCGGGTGCAGATCGGCCGGGATGCGGCCAGCGAGGAGCCCGTCCCCCGCGAGCACGGTGAGCGTCGGCTTAGCGGTCAACCCGCCTGGGTGGACGACGAGTTGCTTCACCTGCGGAGAGGTCGCCAGCTCGATGTCGGTGACCAGCTTGGTCGGGAAGTACTGCTCGGTGAAGTCCAACGGCTGCTCCCCCATGCTGCGGGCCAGCTCGTGGATGTCGGTGACCTCCTTGGAGGCGTTGGTGAAGGGGGTGCCGTCGGCCGACCGGTACCCGGGGTCGTCCGCGTCGCCGACCCGGTCGTAGTTCCGCCAGGTGTAGAGCGGCCCGTGCGGCTGCGCCGGAATCGCCTTGTACTCGACGCCGAACAGCTGCGACTGCCCCGAACTCCCGTTGGCGGCGGGGAAGTTCTTGTCGGTGACCGGTCCGCCGTCGAAGAGGCCCACACTGCTCTGCAGGAACGCCAGCGGTTCGGAGTTGTCGTCCATGAGCGCCCCGAGCACGGCGTCGTTGGTGAGCAGGAAGTCCTTCACCGCGGGCGATCCGGTGAGGAAGGTGGCGGTGTCCTTGGAGAACAGGAAGCGGTTCGTGGCCTCGATGTTGACGTTGGAGGGCAGCGAGGCGGGCAGGTCCGACTCGCCGTCCGGGTCGCGTGCGGCGCCGAGGCCCGCGATGGCGAGCAGGGTCATGGTCTCGGGGTTGAGCAGCACCGACGCGGACAGGGAGCGCGACAGCACCCCGCTGTCGAGCCCCGCCTGTACGACGGCGTAACCGAGCCCGATGTCGGGCAGGTCGGTGTCGTCCGGGATGCCGCCGCTCAGGTCCGCGAGCGAGGTGGAGATCGTGGTGTCGAGGGCGAAGTAGCCGGCGCACTGGTTCTGTCCGGCGTCCGCCGTGGTGGCGGGGTTCCCGTCGAAGTCGGCTGTCGCGAAGTACCCGGTGATCACCCCGCCGAGCGAGTGCCCGCCGCACAGCACCTTGTTCGCGCGCACCCCTTGATCGGGCAACTCGGCGACGAGCAGGTCGTATTCGTCCCGCACGGTCTGCTCGATGCCGAGCTTCGCCATCCAGCCGAGTTGGTCGTTGCCGACGAACCCGGCGAAGGTCCGGCCGTCGACGGCCTTGCCCCGGTAGTAGTAGTCGACGGCAGTGTGCTGGTCGCCGGAGGCGATACCGGTGGGGTCCTCAAGGCAGTTGGAGCGCCGGTCCAGGGCCCAGAACTCGAAGTGCCGTCCCTGCGCGGCGGCTTGGGCGACCGTGTTTCGGGCGACGCTGTCGAAGGCTCCGGCCCCTTCCAGGATGCCGGGCTGGGCCACGAGGACGCGGTCCGCGTCCGCCGAGGCGCGCGGGCCGTCGGCGGAGCGGTAGCGCAGATACGACAGCCAGTCGCACGCCGCCGGCCGGGCGCCGAACGACTGCGGTAACGGCACTTTCACCCGCACCACCGACTCGACCACACCGTCGGCGGGATAGGTCGAAGCGACCGGGGTCTCGGTGCGGGCGCTCGCGCCCTGTGCCTGCGGGGCGGCGGCGGTGAGCGTCCCGGCGGTCACCAGCACCGCCAGCGCGGCACCGCGCCACGTCCTTGCTCTTGTCCGTCCTGTGCTGCGACTCGTCTTCATGGCCGGACCGTAGGGCGCTCGCGCCCCGGGAATCGGACAGTGCTCACAAGAACACAGCGCACGGCGGCACCCTTGTCACCGGTCCGCAGAGAACACGCCGACGAGGTCAGGCGTCCTTGATCGTCGCGGTGACGGGTGTGCCGGTCTCCACCGTGCGGCTGACCGTGCACAGCCGGTCGTGGGAGACGGTGACCGCCCGGGGCAGGATGGCGCGGGCCCGGTCCCCCGCCTCCCCCTCCGGGAAGGTCACGGCGAAGGTGACCGCCAGGTCGGTCATGCGGTTGCCGAGTTCGTCGCTGACCTTGTTGCCGGTCACGGTGACGGTGAAGCCGTCCGGCTCGGTGTGCCGGGTGGTGGCGACGTCGACGTCGGCCGCGGTGCAGCCCCCGATCGCGGCGAGCAGCAGCTCGACCGGGGTGAACTCGGTACCGCCGCCGGCGGCGGTACCGAAGTCGATCGTGCCGCCGCGGGTGTTGGTCGCGGTGAAGCGACCGGGGGCGGTGCGGTCGACGGTGACGAGGCGCAGGGAGTTTTCGTTCATGCCGGAGATCCTTCCAGAGACCTCGACCGGATCGTCCGAGGCCGCCGAGATCGTCCCCGGAAGCTCCCCCTCAGCCGGCGGCCGACCGGGCGCGGCCGATCTCGGCGGCGACCGGGGCGTGGGCCAGGTACTGCGCGATGTCGTGCGCCCGGTCCTTCCGGTTGGCGCAGAGCACGTCGCGAACGCGGTCCCAGGTGTCGCCGAGCGGACAGCCGATGGCGACGGCGTCCGCCGCCGCCCACGCGTTGAGCCACTCGTCGACCTGACCGGGCCGGACCGCGCCGTGGGCGAGCAATCGCCTGTACACGGCGTCCAGTCCGAGCGGACTGCCGGCCGTCACCAGCAGGGGTACCGAGATCCCGTCGGGCAGCTTGGTGCACAGGTCGAGCGCGACGACGGTACCGAGACTGTGGCTGACCAGCACGATCTCGCCGTCCTCGGGCAGCCCGGCCAGGACCGCCTTCAGCACGGTGTCGCGTACCGACCTGTCGCCGAGGTAGGCCGCGACGTCCCGGAACACCGCCGCGATCACGACGTCGTCGAGTCCGCTGCGCGCCGCGATCCAGGACAACGGCCGCTGCAGTGCGGCGACCACCCCGCCGAGCAGGCCCGACTCCTGCGCGGCCTCGGGCTTCTGCTCCGGCA
>NZ_JAWOAI010000700.1:0-4230 GCF_033194735.1 Streptomyces sp. W16 | reverse complement strand
CACTCGTCGCGGCGGCGGCCGACGGCGGGGGAGCGGCGCTCAGCGTGGGGCTGGGCGCGAGCGTGCTGACGCCCGCGTCCTTGAGCTGCTCGGTGGCGGAGGTCTTCACCTGCGGCTTGTACGCGATCCACAGCATCAGGAAGGTGAGCGCGAGCGCGAGGACGGCCCCGAGGAAGGTGGCGAGCCAGCGCGGCAGGAACCCGCGCTGGAGGTAAGTCCCTTCCACGGGAAGGGGATTGGCGCCGGACCGCAGCACGCTCAGCGTGTACGGCCGCTGCTCCTTCGGCCCGAACCAGATGATCTTCCGGGGCTTCAGGGACGCCTTGACGAACGCGGCCCGGCCGGGCTCGATCTGCACATTGCCCGGATGGATGTCGTACGACAGCTGGTCGCCGTTGTCGTTGCCGCTGATCGACGCCGTCAGCTTGGTGTTGCCGAGGTTGTCCACGGCCAGCCGGGGCCGGCCCCGGAACCGTCCCTTGACCGTCGGCGGCACCAGCTCCGCCCGCACCTCGGTGAACGGGGTGATCGTCAGGTTGCCCTCGGGGACGGTGACCGCCTCCGGGTGCTCGGTCGGCGTGATGCGGACCGCGTAGGGGTTCGGGCCGGCCGCCGCGTCCGGGGTGCGGGGCGGCGCGAACGTCAGGTCGACCGTGCCCGTCGTGCCCGGGTAGAGCCGCAGCGTCTGCGGCTCCACGGTGGTCCAGGGCGCGATGCTCCCGACCGGCTCGAAGCGGTACTCGTCCACGACGTCGCCGGTGTTGCGCAGCCGCAGCCGCACTCGGGTACTGCTACCGGGATCGACGGTCGCGGACGCGGGCTCCAGGGAGGTCCACAGACTCATGCGCCGACGCTACGACAGCTGGTGAGGGAACGTCAGGAGCCGCCGGGGCAAGGGGGGTTGCCCAAAGGGGCGGCCTCGCAAACGCGGTCGCGGTCCCAGGGGTGAGGAGATCCGCCACGACGGGCCCGGAAGGGTACCGCCGGGCACGTCACGGCAGGAGCGCGTACTGCCCCTGAGGGCAAGGAAGTTGCCCCGAGGCAGGCACCCGAGGACGTTTCGGCGGCCGGGGCACGCGAGTGAGGCTTAAGAGCGTCTTATCTCGTATCCCGAGGAGAGCAGAGCATGCCGTCCTACCTGTCGCCCGGCGTCTACGTCGAGGAGGTGGCCAGCGGCTCGCGCCCCATCGAGGGAGTGGGCACCTCGGTGGCGGCCTTCGTGGGTCTGGCCCCGACCGGTCCGCTGAACGAGCCGACCCTGGTGACCAACTGGACGCAGTACGTGGCTGCCTTCGGTGAGTTCACCGACGGGTACTACCTCGCCCACTCCGTCTACGGCTTCTTCAACAACGGCGGTTCGGCCGCCTACGTCGTCCGCGTCGGCGGCACCGCCGAGGGCACCTCGGCCGAGAGCAAGTCCCCTTCCGCCGTTGCCGGTTCGGCCGCTCCGGCCGCGCTGACGGCGGGCGAGCCGACCCAGCTCGGCACCTTCGCCGTGACGGCTCTGGCGCCCGGCGACCTGAGTGTCGAGGTGGCCGACGCCGAGGGCGAGGGACCCGCCGAACGCTTCCGGCTGATCGTCAAGGACGCGGGCAGGGACGTCGAGAGCTTCGACGTGACCGCCAAGAAGGGTGGCCGCAACTACGTCGTCACCCAGGTCAAGGAGCGCTCCAAGCTCATCACCGTGACCGAGGCCGCGCCCGCCGCGCAGCTGGCCCGCCCGGAGAACCAGACGGTCGCGCTCAGGGCGCCCGCCGCCGCCCCGGCCGCACCCGCCGTACCCGGCAAGGGAAGTGACACGGCGTCACATCCCGGTCCCGCCACCTACCTCGGCGACTCCGCCGACCGCACCGGCTTCGGCGGCCTGGAGGCCGTGGACGAGATCTCCATGGTCGCGGTCCCCGACCTGATGGCCGCCTACCAGCGTGGCGCGATCGACCTGGAGGCCGTCAAGGCCGTCCAGTTGGGCCTGATCGCACACTGCGAGCTGATGGGCGACCGGGTCGCGGTCATCGACCCGCCGCCGAGTCTGAACGCCCGTCAGATCCGTGTCTGGCGGCAGGAGACGGCCGGCTACGACTCCAAGTACGCGGCCCTGTACTACCCGTGGATCAAGACCTTCGACCCGTCCAGCGGACAGTCCCGGCTGATCCCGCCGAGCGGCCACATCGCCGGCATCTGGGCCCGCAACGACTCCGAGCGCGGTGTGCACAAGGCGCCCGCCAACGAGGTCGTACGCGGCGCCGTCGACCTCGAAACGCAGATCACCCGCGGCGAGCAGGACCTTCTCAACCCCATCGGCGTCAACTGCATCCGCGCCTTCCCGGGCCGCGGCATCCGCGTCTGGGGCGCCCGCACCATGTCCTCCGACCCGGCCTGGCGCTACCTCAACATCCGCCGGTACTTCAACTACCTGGAGGAGTCGATCCTGATCGGCACCCAGTGGGTGGTGTTCGAGCCGAACGACCACGCCCTGTGGGCGCGCATCCGGCGCAACATCTCGGCGTTCCTGGTCAACGAGTGGCGCAGCGGCGCCCTGTTCGGGCAGCGGCCGGAAGAGGCGTACTACGTCAAGTGCGACGAGGAGACCAACCCGCCGGAGTCGGTCGACGTCGGCCGGGTCGTCTGCGAGATCGGCATCGCGCCGGTCAAGCCGGCCGAGTTCGTGATCTTCCGACTGGCCCAGTTCTCCAGCGGCAGCGGGGAGTTGGAGGAGTAGGCGAGCCCGGCGCGCCCACCGCCACTCCAGGTAGTTCTCAACACCCTTAGAAGGACAGCGAATTCATGAGTCTCCAGCCGGGTGACGCCCTCACCTCACACAATTTCGGCCTGCAGATCGACGGCGTGATGGTCGAGTACCTCGCCGAGGTCAGCGGCCTGAGCATCGAGCAGGACGTCATCACCTACCAGCAGAACACCCCCAACGGCCAGAACGTGGTCAAGAACCTGCCGGGCGTGAAGAAGAACGGCACCTGCACCGTCATCCGCGGCATGACCCAGTCGGCCTCGTTCACCCAGTGGATCAACGAGTCGATCTCCGGCCAGATGACCACCGCCCGCAAGAACGCGTCGATCATCATGATGGACTTCCAGAACAACCCCGTGAAGCGCTACCACCTGCGCAACGCCTGGTGCAGCAAGATCGACGCGAGCACGGTGAAGGCGGGCGAGGCCGCCGCCCTCACCGAGTCCGTGACCATCGTGTTCGAAGAACTGGTCATCGAATAATGCGGCGTTCGGGAGCGGCGGCTGCGGCGACGGCCGCGCCGGGCGCGGGTACGGAGCCGGCGGCCGGGGTGGGTGCGGGGCCGATACCGGCTCCGGCCCAGACGGTCTCCGCTGCCGCCGCTCCGGCCGTACGGCAGACACTGCGGACCGAGTTCCCCTTCCAGCTGCCGCGCGGCTATGTCGACGAGTCCGGCACGGTCCACCAGGACGGTGTGATGCGACTGGCCACCGCACGCGACGAGTTGGTGCCGCTGCGGGACGTCCGGGTGCAGGAGAACCCGGCGTACCTGTCCGTGGTGCTGCTCGGCCGGGTGATCACCCGGCTGGGGTCGGTCCCCATGGTCCACGACGGGATCGTGGAGAACATGTTCGCCTCCGACCTCGCGTTCCTCCAGGACTTCTACCGCCAGATCAACGCGGAGGGCCACACCCGCGCGGCAGTTCAGTGCCCGCACTGCGCGGAACCCTTCGAGGTGGAGCTCGGCGGGAGCCGCCTGGGGGAATCGTGACGTACGCGACCGACCGGCTGCACGAGGAGATCGCGTACGTCGCCTACCACTTCCACTGGAGCCTGGAGGACATCCTGGACCTCGAACACCACGACCGCCGCCGCTACACCGGCGAGATCGCGTCCCTGGTGACGCGAGCCGGGGCGGAGGGCTGAGCGGTGGGGTTCTTGGACCGGTTGCGGGGTCAGGGGCACGAGCAACGCCGGGAGCGGGCCGAGGGGTCTGGGGCTGGTGGGGTGAGCGTGAGCCCTGACTCCGACTCCGACGGTTCTACGGGGTCTACGGGGTCTACGGGTCTTACGAGTCCGGGTTCTACGGGTTCTACGGGGCCTGCTGTGACGGTGGCCGCCTGGCCGGGGCTGGCGCCGATCCAGCGGGCCTCCGCGGTGGGCGGTACCGGGGTGGCCGACGCCGGGTTCGGCGCGCGCCTGCCCACGTGGCAGAACCCGTCCTTCACAGGTACGGGGTTCCGTGCGGTGCTGGACGCGGAGCG
>NZ_JAWOAI010000699.1:0-4250 GCF_033194735.1 Streptomyces sp. W16 | reverse complement strand
CCGCGCAGCGCCGAGGCGAGCGCGTGTGCGCGCGAGGAGCCGGGCACGTCCGGGTCCGGGATGACCAGACGTGCCGGGCGGGCGGTCATGTCGGCCAACACCGCGGTGGGTAACAGGAGTTCGTCACCCTGCTGCTGCTCGGTGCCGCCCACCGCGATGACGGCGACCCGCTGCGGCAGGGGCCAGCGCGCGGTGCGGGCGAGTTCGGCGACCACCTCCGGGGAGGCCGGCGGATCGGCGAACAGCAGGTCCAGCAGGCGCATACGGCGCCGTTGTAACTCGCCCGAGATGCGTAACTGCGCCTCGGTGTGGCCCTCGGTGGCCGCCTGCATGATCTCGTGCATGTGGGTGAAGCCCGCGTCCGCCAGCGCGGCCACCTCACTGGAGTCCAGTTCGAGTTCTTCGGCGGCCTTCATCATGCGCCGCCAGGCGGCCCGCCCGCCGAGCCGGAGCGCGGCCTGGAGCACTTCGAGGCCACGCCCTTCGCCGACTTCGCCCCGCCCGATCGCCTGGTAGGTGTGGACGACGTGTCCCCCCTCGCGGCCGGTGTCGGCGATGCGGTCCACGAACAGGGTCAGGGCCTGCCTGACGCCGGCTCTTATCGTCCGCACGTAGGCGTCGTTGGCCGGTCTCGCGTACTCGGGTACCTGAAGCTGTACCTCGCGCGCCACCTCCGCGGCTATGTCGTCGAGATGGGGGCGTAAAAAGTCTGCCAGTCGATGAGGGACGACGGCGAACGGGTCCATACGGCTTGCTCCTAACCGCTCGGTCAAGGCGGTCCGGACGCTGACGATATCTCCCTCAGGACCCTGTCGGACTGTCCGTGGATTACAAGGCGGAGCTTTGATTTTGTCCGTGCGCGACAAATCCGTACGGGTCAGGTCGGCAGACCGAGCGCACCGGCGAGAACCGGCCACGAGGTGGCGAACTCCCGCTTCCAGTCGCTCCATTGGTGCCCGCCACCCTGATACAGATGCTGGGTGGCCGGGATGCCCAGTTGCCCGAGTGCGGTGACGAAGGCCTGTGTGGAGGGTGCGACCAGGCTCTCCAGGACTCCGGGCAGCACATTCGCGGTGCCGCTGACGATGATCTGCAGCAGCGCGAGGATGCTGCCGACTCCGCCGTCGAGGCTGCCGCTGCCGACGGAGACGTAGAGCGCGGTACCCCTCAAGGCGGCGGCGCGGACCCGGGGGTTGAAGTCCTGCCAGGTGGCGGCGTCCGTCGTCGGATCGCCCCACAGCGTCAGGGGATCGAGATTCTCCCGTCTTACGATCCCCTGGATGATCGTCGGCATGTTCGTCACGGTGGTGTCGGGGATTCCGCTGTACGACGCCGCCGCCACGAACGTTCCCGGGTGTCGGGCGGCGTGCGCCATGGCGCCGTATCCCCCGGTCGAGACGCCGGCGACGGCCTGGACGGTGGAGGCCCGGTATCCGGTGCGCAGGACCGCCGGGACCTCCTGGAGCTGGAAGGTCTCGTAGTCCAGGCCGGTCCGCCAGCGGGTGGGGATGCCGGTGGGCCCGCCGTCCGGCATGGCGACGATCAGGTCCCGGTTCGCGGTGAACGCCTCGATGTCGGTCTCACGGGTCCACGAGTTGTAGTCGTCGTGCGCGCCGTGCAGGAGGTGGAGCACCGGCCAAGTGCGGCCGGGGTAGGCGGCGTAGGAGGTCGGCAGGATGATCCGTACGGGTGCGGTGCGGCTCAGTGCGGCGGAGGGGATGCCCAAGTCGTAGGTGCGGGGACCCAGTTGGGTGACGGTGATGTCGGCGGCCGAGGCTCTCCCGGCGCCGGCGAGCACGCCCGCGACACCGAGGACGGCGGCCTTGGCGACGGTGCGACGGGACGGACCGCGGCGGGGAACGGACGGGTGGTCGGACATGGCGGGCGGCTCCTGGTGAAGTGGCGTCGGGGAGCGGGGTGTTCAGCCGAGGACCCGGTTCAGGTGGTCGGCGATGGCCTGGGCGTGCGGCGGGTCGAGGAGCGACAGGTGGTGACCGGGGATGCGCACGATCTCCAGGTCCGGGCACAGCTCGTCCCAGCCGAGGGCCTCGTCCGTGCGCTCGTACGCCGGATCGCGCACGGTGTGCGGTGCGGGTTCGGTGGCGCGATAGAGGATCACCCGGCCGTCGTAGGGACGGGGGGTGTGCGCCTCGCCGGTGCGCAGGTCGAGGTAGGAGTCGCGCTGGTGGCGCAGGGCGGCAGGCGGGACGTGGGCGACGTTGTTCAGGGTCTCCAGTACCAGGTTGATGCGGGCCCGGTCGTCGAGCCCGGCCAACTCGGCGTAGGGCAGGTCCAGTTGTGCACCGTAGGTGCGGGAGGCGTACGCGGCGAATCCCTCGAAGTGCTCCCGCGCCACCTCCCATGCGGTCCGTCCGGGCGGGCGGGGCAGCGGGCGTACGGCGTCGATGAGCACCACCGCGTCCGGGGGTGCGAACTCGGCGGCCAGCAGTCGGGCGGTCTCCTGAGCCACGAAACCGCCGAACGACCAACCGCCGATGCAGTAGCCGCCGTCGGGCCACGCCTTACGAATCGCCTCCGCGCACAGCCGCGCCTTCGCGGCGACGGTGTCCGCCTCCTCCACTCGGTCCAGTCCGTACACCGGAACCCCTGGAGCCAGCAGCCCGGCGAGGGGCCGGTAGACGTCCGGGGTGCCGCCGGCGGCGTGGGCCAGGATCAGTGGCGGATGGTCGCCGCCTGGGCGCAGCGCGCGCAGGGGGTACGGCATGCGCCGGTCGGCCGGGCTGGGGACGACCGGGACGACCGGGGACTCCAACTGGCCTTGCATCCGGTCGAGTTGGGCGACGCGGGTGATCGTGTCGGCGGCGGCCTGGACGGTGTCGGCCCGCATCAGGTCACCTGTCGAGGGCGCGGCGCCGAACTCGCGCTCCACGGCCGCGCGCAGGCGGACGGCCATGAGCGAGTCGAGGCCGAGGTCGGCGAGCGGGGTGTCGGGGGTGATCCGCTCCGGCAAGTGGCCTGCGACGGCGGCGATATGACGGATGAGCCGTTCGGTGACGGTGCCGTCAATGGCCAACGAGGCTGGTACATCAGGCAGTTCGGGGAGTCTGCGCCCGCCGTCCGGGAGGGGCTGCTCGGTCGTCCACCAGTGGCGGGTGTGCCGCCAGGCCGGAAGGGGAACGTCGATGACCTCGCCGTGCGTGTGGAGGAGGTCGGCCGGGAGGGGATGGCCTGCCGCGTGCAGGGCGGCCAGTTGGAGGCGGAAGGTGAGGGCGGGGTCGTTGCCTCGGCGCAGGGTCGGCAGGTGGAGGGCGTCGGGAAGGGTCTCGGTGAGGGCGTGCAGGAGCACGGGGTGCGGGGAGATCTCGATGAACGCGGTGTGCCCGTCCGCCGCGGCGGCGGCCAGCGCACGGGCGAGCCGGACGGGGCGGCGCAGGTTCTCCGCCCAGTGTCCGGCGTCGAAGGTGCAGGGGTGCTCGGGGTCGTCGTGGACGGTGGAGTAGGCGCGGACGGTGCCGCCGGTCCGGCCCCCGATCCCGCCGAGGGCGCTGGTCAGTTCGGGCAGCAGTGGTTCGACCTGGGGCGAGTGTCCTGCGCCCCGGACGGGCATGGCGCGTGCCGTTCGGCCCCGCGCGGTGAGGTGTTCGACGAACCGTGCGACTGCGGGTGCCTCGCCGGTGACGGTCTTCTGCCCGGGCGAGGAGTCCACGGCGAGGTACACACCCGGGAAGTCCCGTTCCAGGTCGCCGAGTTCGTCGTCGGTCAGGTCCACGACGGCCATCGACCCACCGCGCAACGTGGCGAGCAGCCGGGACCGTACGGCGATGACGCGGGCGCCGTCGGCGGGATCGAGTGCCCCGGCGACGACGGCCGCCGCGACCTCGCCCATGGAGTGTCCGATGACGGCGGCGGGTTCGACACCGTAGGAGCGCCAGAGTTCGGCGAGCGCCAACTGGGTGCCGTAGAGGAGGGGTTGGGCGATCTCCACATGGCGTAGGTCGTCGTCCGTGCAGTCGTCGAGCAGGTCGTACAGGGAGATGCCGCAGCCTGCCGCGAGCACCGGCTCCAGCTTCTCCACCGCGGCGGCGAACGCGGGCTCGCAGCCGAGGAGTTGGCGGCCCATCGCGGCCCACTGGGTGCCGTAGCCGGAGAAGACCCAGACCGGGCCGGGGCCGAGGCGGTTCCGGTCGCCGGTGCTGACGCGTGGGTGGGGGTGGCCGGCGGCCAGGGCGCGGAGTGCGGTGGTGAGGCTGTCGCGGTCGTGGGCGACGACGGCCGCGCGGGCGGGGCCG
>NZ_JAWOAI010000698.1:0-4256 GCF_033194735.1 Streptomyces sp. W16 | reverse complement strand
GGCCCGCTCGCCGCCAGCGCCGACCCCGACGACTTCTTCCGCGACCGCGTCGACGAGGCGCCCGCGCTGCACGCACGCGTGGTGCTGCTCCGGGACCGCCCGATCGGCGGTCTCACAGCCGCTCCGACCGCCCGTGACCTGGCCCTCAGCCACGACACGCCGATCAGTGAGCTGGAGCCGGAGGACGGCGGCGAGTTGGAGACCCTCGCGGAGCTGATCGCCATGACGGATTTCGCCGCCGTTTACCTGGCGCTCGCCTCGGGCGCCTGATCTTGTCGTCGAAGCCCTGAGCCGCCGTACACCGTCGTACGGGGCGCGAAGCCACGTCGTACCCAGGTCGTCCTGGGGTCGTACGCAGAGAGAACCGGTAGAGAGCCACATGGACCGCCTCGACAACACGATCCGCCCCTACGCCTGGGGTTCCACCACCGCCATTCCCAAGCTCCTCGGCGTGGAGCCGAGCGGTGAGCCGCAGGCGGAGATGTGGATGGGCGCGCACCCGGGGGCACCCTCGCGCACCGCGCGCGGGACGCTCGTCGAGGTCGTCGAGGCCGCTCCGGAGCGGGAGTTGGGCGAGAAGGCGGTCGCGAAGTTCGGCCCCCGACTGCCCTTCCTGCTGAAGATCCTCGCCGCCGGCGCCCCCCTCTCCCTCCAGGTGCACCCCAACCTGGAGCAGGCGAAGGAGGGTTACGCCGACGAGGAGCGCCGCGGCATCCCCGTGGACGCCCCGCACCGCAACTACAAGGACGCCAACCACAAGCCCGAACTGATCTGCGCGCTCACGGAGTTCGACGGCCTCTGCGGCTTCCGCGACCCGCTGCAAGCCGCCGACCTGCTCGCCGGCCTCGGCGTCGACTCCCTGAAGCCGTACGTCGACCTCCTGCACGCGCACCCCGAGGAGGCCGCCCTGCGCGAGGTCCTCACGGCGATCCTCACCGCCGACCCCGAGGAGATGCGCCACACGGTCACGGCGGCGGCGACCGTCTGCACCCGCCTCGGCGGCGACTACGCGCCCTACGCCGACATCGCCCACCACTACCCGGGCGACCCCGGCGTCATCGCGGCCATGCTCCTGAACTACGTCCGGCTCCAGCCCGGCGAGGCCCTGTTCCTCGGCGCCGGCATCCCGCACGCCTACCTCAACGGCCTCGGCGTCGAGATCATGGCCAACTCCGACAACGTCCTGCGCTGCGGCCTCACCCCCAAGCACGTCGACGTCCCCGAACTCCTGCGCATCGTCAACTTCGAGGCGAGCGACCCCGGAGTGCTGCGCCCCGAGGCGTCCCCCGACGGCGAGGAGGTCTACGAGACCCCCATCGACGAGTTCCGGCTGTCCCGGTACGTCCTTCCGGCGGGCACCGGCGTCCACGACCTCACCCTCGACACCCCGCAGATCCTGCTCTGCACGGCCGGCGCGGTGAAGGCGGGCGAGTTCGAACTCGCCCCCGGCCAGTCGGTCTTCGTCCCGGCCGGCGACAAGGCCGAGGTGTCCGGAGTCGGCACGGTCTTCCGGGCCACTGTGATCGTATGACCGGGCCTGTGGATACCTGACGAGCCGCCGCCGGGCAGGGCTGCAAGAATGACCCACCGGCAAAGGACGGGCAAAGACTACCGGACTGCCGCTCTGGGCAGACGTCCGGGGCAGACGTACGAAGGCGAAGGGACACCGCGAACACATGAGCGCGTCAGGCGGCACCAAGGCGATCGTGGCGGCACTCGGCGCCAACCTCGCGATCGCGGCATCGAAGTTCGTGGCGTTCGCCTTCAGCGGCTCGTCCTCGATGCTCGCCGAGGGCGTCCACTCGCTCGCCGACTCCGGCAACCAGGCCCTCCTGCTGATCGGCGGCAAGAAGGCCCAGCGCGAGGCGACGCCGCAGCACCCCTTCGGCTACGGCCGCGAGCGGTACATCTACGCCTTCCTCGTCTCGATCGTCCTCTTCTCGGTCGGCGGCATGTTCGCCGTCTACGAGGGCTACGAGAAGATCAAGCACCCGCACGACATCGAGCACTGGTACTGGCCGGTGGGCGTCCTCATCTTCGCGATCATCGCCGAGGGCTTCTCCTTCCGCACGGCCATCAAGGAGTCGAACGAACTGCGCGGCACGCACTCCTGGTCGCAGTTCATCCGCCGCGCCAAGGCCCCCGAGCTGCCGGTCGTCCTCCTGGAGGACTTCGGCGCGCTCATCGGCCTGGTCCTCGCCCTCTGCGGTGTCGGCCTGGCCCTGCTCACCGGCGACGGCATCTGGGACGGCATCGGCACCCTCTGCATCGGCATCCTGCTCATCCTGATCGCCCTGGTCCTGGCCGCCGAGACCAAGTCGCTGCTGCTCGGCGAGTCCGCCGGCATCGAGGACGTCAAGAAGATCGAGGCCGCCATCGTCGACGGCCACACCGTCACCGGCATCATCCACATGCGCACCCTCCACCTCGGCCCCGAGGAACTGCTCGTCGCCGCCAAGATCGCTGTCCAGCACGACGACACGGCCGCCGAGGTCGCCACCGCGATCAACGCCGCCGAGTCCCGCATCCGCGAGGCCGTACCGATCGCCCGCGTCATCTACCTCGAACCCGACATCTACAGCGAGTCCGAAGCCACCAAGGGCCCCGACCGCGAAGCCACCCCCGGAGGCCCGGCCCAGCACCCCGCCGAGCACTGAGTTCCCCAGCTCCTACGGCAACGGGGCCCGCCGGGACGTTCGACGGGCCCTCCCCATCCCGCTCCGCTACCCCTGCGGCACGGGCCACGACGCCACCGGGGCCGCCCTCCGCCGCCGTACGACGAACGCGGCGACGCCCAGGCCGATACCGACCAGGGCCAGGACGACCCCGCCGATGACGGCCGACCCGATGACGACGGCACTCGTACGATCGTCGGTCACCCGCCCCCGGACGGCGGACCCGGCCACCGTCCCGCCGCGATCGCTCGCGAAGAAACGCGAGCCCATCGCGTTCGCACGGTTGTCACCGACCAGGAACAGCCGCTCCTTCGGGACCTTCACGTCGTACGTCTTGTGCACGCCGTCGACATCGCCCTGGTCGACATACGGCCCTGGTCGACATACGGCTCCGACAGCGGCTTTCCGTTCACGGTGATCCGCGCGTCCGTGCCCGTGCCCGAGCAGCACACCACCTCGTCGCCGCCCACCTTCTCGAAGACGATCCGGTCACCCGGCCTGTACGTCGGCGACATGCTCTGGCTGCTGATGGTGGAACTCCCGTACGAATTCCACGCGTACACGAAGGAGCCCAGCGCCAGCCCCACCCCCAACAGCCCCACCACCACAGCCGCGCCCCCGAGTCCCCGCCCCTTGCCCGACATCGTTTCCCTCCCCATGCGGCACTTCCGCGGCGCAGAGGGTAACGGGCGTCTGCGAACGGACCGCGCGGGCCCGCGACCTGCCACAGCCGCGAGCCCGCCACCGCTGAGGCCTGTCCGGCGGATCAGGTCGCAGGAAATCAGCGGTGCCTGATCAGCCCGGGTGAGCGGGGCGTGGTGCGTGCCACGCCCCGCGTCCGCGGCATGATCCGCCGGGCAGGCCCTAACCGACCTCGCTCAGCACACCGAGCACCGCCGCCGCGTCACCGGCCGCCAACAGCCGCTTCCGGAACCCGGCATCAGTCAACTTCCGCGACAGCAGCGCCAGAATCCGAAGATGCTCGTCACCGGCCGCCGCCTCCGGTACGGCGATCATGAAGACCAACCGGGCCTTCGTACCGTCCGGCGAGCCCCACTCGACCCCCTCCGCCGACCGTGCAAACCCGACGACCGGCGCACTCACCGCATCCGTCTTGGCATGCGGAATCGCGATCTCCTCGCCGAGCCCGGTCGTCCCCAACTCCTCCCGCCGCAACGCGGTCGCCACCAACTCCTCGACGTCCACGACTTTGCCGGTCCGCGCCAACAGCCCGGCCACCTCACGGATCGCGGACTCCTTGTCGACCGCGTCGAGGGGGACTTTCACGGTCTGCTCGGTGAGGTAGCCGGAGAGGACTTCGGGGAGGGCTTCCGGGAGGCCTCCGGGGAAGGTCTCAGGGAGGGCTTCCGGGGCGGCCCCTCCTGCGGTGGGCGAGCCGGAACCGGAAGCACCTTCGGCGGTGGGCGAGTTGGTGCGGGAGGTGCTTTGGCCGGTGGGCGAGCCGACGTCGGCCGTGGCTGCTTCAGCGCCGACCGCCGCACTGCGCGGACCTCGCGACCCCGACCCGTCCAAGCCCATCGCGGTACGCGAGCCCGAGCCTGCGCCGCCCGAGTTCACCCC
>NZ_JAWOAI010000697.1:0-4257 GCF_033194735.1 Streptomyces sp. W16 | reverse complement strand
GCCTCGGCGGGCGCGGGTCCGACCGGCACCGACTGGGGGCCCAACTCGGCGAGCAGCGCCCGCTGTTCCGGTGGCAGCACGGCTGCGGTGAGGTGCCGCATGATGCCGCTGACGCGGACTCCCTCGTTGGCGATCCAGCCCGCGCCGTCGGGATCGGGCACGCCGGCGTGGTGCAGCGCGACGACCTCCCACTGGTCGTTGAAGACGGGCGAGCCGGAGTTTCCGGGCTCGGTGTCCGTGCGGTAGTGCAGGAACCGCGGGAGTTGGTTGAGCAGTTCGTTGGCGCGGACCGCGATCTCCTTCGGCCGCGCGTCGGGGTGGCCGACGATGTTCACCGGCTCGCCGATGACGATCTTCCCCTGTTGGGCGATCAGCTTCAGCCAGCCGTGCACCGCGCCGGGCCGCCTGCCGTCGGTACCGGCCCCGACCGCGACGAGTGTGTAGTCGAGCGCGGGGTCCGTGACGAACAGCTCGTCCGGGGCCAGGTCGTAGGAGTCGACCGGTTTGGGCACACCGTCGGCGTCGGACTCGAAGTCGAACTCCGCGAAGGACCCCGTCGCCGTCGCCACGTCGGGCAGCACGTGGTTGTTGGTGAGCAGCAGGCGCTCCCCCACGAGGAAACCCGTGCCGAACCCGGCCCGCCGTCCGCCCTCGACGATGGAGACGCGGGCGACCGCGCGGGCCGCACGGGCGCCGCGGGCAAGGAAGTTGACGTTCTGCAGGTCGTTCGCGTCGCCGAGGATCCGTTCGAGGACGACGGCGGGACGCACCGGCCCTCCGTCGGAGGGCACCGGCTCCAGTTTTCCCGGGTCGACCTCGCGCTTGCTCACCAGCCGCTTCGCGCGGGCGCGCAGCTGTTCCGCGCTGTCGGCGGCGAAGGGCGAGCCGGTCTCCACCTGCCGTCGCCGGATGTCCGTGCGCTGGTCCGCCGTTTCCCGGTAGCGCTCCACCATGTTCTGCTGCTGTTGTCGTAGGTCCATGCGCGCATGGTCCGGCGAGCGGGTCGTACGGCGCTTCGGGGAACTCCCTACGGCGCACACGCGCCCGCGCCCCCTCCGACGCAGGTCGGCGGGGGCGCGGGAGCAGGGCCCGAGGGAGTGTCGTCGGGTCAGAGGACGCCGGCGAACCGGAGGAAGTCCGGGATCGTGCGCACCGGCCGGCCGTTCGGGAGCAGGACGCCCTGGGCGGGGCTCCAGCTCGTCCGGTTGGCGTACG
This sequence comes from Streptomyces sp. W16, assembly GCF_033194735.1. Taxonomy (NCBI): domain Bacteria; kingdom Bacillati; phylum Actinomycetota; class Actinomycetes; order Kitasatosporales; family Streptomycetaceae; genus Streptomyces; species Streptomyces sp. W16. Next base: position 3,042 of record NZ_JAWOAI010000697.1, on the reverse strand, counting down.
AGCCGGGGTCCTTGCGGATCTGGCCGATGATGGTCTCGGCGACGATGCGGCTGCCGACCTCGCCGAGTCGCCTGCCCAGTTCGCGTACCTCGGCCTCCTTGAGCACGTAGAACCAGAGTGGGGTCCGGTCGAACAGGCCGGCCGCCTCCAAGGCGGCCTTGACCTCGTCGCTGCTGTCCTGTTCGAGTTCCGCGCGGCTGAGGGGTGCGACTTCGAGCGCCTCGGCCACTGCCTGTCCGGTGGGGGCGGCCAGTCGGTAGCCGCGCAGGAGGTTGCGCTGGGCGAGCCGCTTGAGCAGATCCCTGACCCGTTGGGTCAGGTCCGGGGCGTTGCCCTCGTTGGGCAGGTTGGCGAGCGGCGGCGCGAGCTTGGTGTCGATGAGCCGCGTGAAGCGGTTGGCGAAGGGACTGTTCTTGTCCACCATGCGGTCCCACTCCGCCGGCCAGTTCGACGGAAGCGTGGTCAGCCCGCCGGCGAAGCCGCCCTTGCCGGTGAACTGGAAGAGTTGGTTCAGGGTGGACACGGGTGCCCTGTCGCCGGGCCGGCCGAAGTTGCGGTTCCAGTCGTAGGCGCCGCGCACCATGCTGTGGCCGAAGCGGAAGGCCGCCACCGAGAACTCGATCGGCATGTAGAGGCCGCGCCGGTCCAGGTCGAGCAGGTTGCCCTCCGCCGTGTCCACCCGGTCGACGACGTCGGGGCGTGCCACGGTGCGCAGAAAATCGTGCACGCACAACCACTGGTACGTCCACCGGGTGAGGTCCCGGGCCCGGCGGAAGATCTCCGCGTCCGACTCGAACTCGGGCTCGTTGTCGCGCACCCAGTCGACCGCCGCGTTGTGGAACCGCAGGAACGCCACATGGAGTTGGGCCACCACGAGGTTCTCGTCGTTGCGGTCGTCGCCGACGAGCGGAGTGCGGTCGGCCTTGCGCGGCAGATCCCGCTGCGTGTCGTCGACCGGAGGAATCAGCGCGCCCACATTGGCGGGAACCGGCGAGAGCACGCCCAGCCGGAGCTTGATCCCGTCGTAGGCGACCGCGTTCGTGCCCGCCACCGGTGGCGCGAACGGTCCGTCGCCGTAGACCGAGTCGAGGTTCAGCGCCGGGATGCGCAGGTTCGCCAGCTTCTCGATCACCTCGTCCGGCGGCACGGGCTGCAGGTTCTCATCGGTGATGTTGATCACCAGGTCGCGGTCGGTCGCGGCCGTCAGATCGTGGTCGATGAACTGGCCCCAGTAGGTGTAGATCGGCGGAATCGGCGAGTTGAGGTCCGGGTCGCCCACGTCGTCCGGGGTCTCCACCATCGCCGAGCCCAGTGCGAGCAGGGCTTTGACGACCTTAGCGACGTCGTCGTTCGGCAGGTGGTTGTCCGGGAACTTCTTCGCGAGGTCGGGGAACAAGTAGTCGAAATCAGTGGTACCCACGTGCGCCGCGTCGTCGGTGGACTCCTGAACCACCGTGCTGCGCGTGCTGAGACTCTCCTGGGTCTGGGCGGTCCGCTCCGCTCCGTCCGCACTGTCGAGAATCGCGTGTCCGCCGTGCGTGAGGTTCGTGATCACTCGCCGGAACTGTCCCTGCTCAGTCATCCCGTGTCCCTTTCCGGTCTAGGAACACGCGAGCATTCCCGAACGCCCGCACGACGACTTCGGGGAACTCCCTGCCTCCGCCCGGGACATGCCCTCCGGCGTTCGTGAGCAGCACGCCTGCCGGAACGCCTACGCCACCTGCCGGGTCGGCGGCGCCGGATGCACCGGCGGGTCCTACGCGTCATGGCCTGGCCGCGCGAATCCCGCCGTACGGAGGCCGTCGTAGGACCGTCCCGAGCCCTCACGCCGATCGCCCTCCCGGGGGCACTCTGGAGACATGACGAAACGCCGCAATGGAGCGGCGGGTGTACGGGGGCGTCATGGAAGAAGCAACGATGACCGGCGTGCCGGCGGGCGGCGCGACATACGATCCGGTCCGCGTGTCGGAGGACTCGGGTGCGCGCGGGGCGTACCGCGTCATGGCTTCCGCCGTGCCCGACGAGGTGGCGTCCGTCCCGGAGCCCGTCGGCCTCGTCGGCCGACGCGCCGAACGGGATCTGGTGAACGGCCTGGTGGACGCCCTGCCCCGGCGGGGTGGTGCGCTGCTGCTGAGTGGTGAACCGGGGATCGGCAAGAGCATGGTGCTGCGCCACGCGGCCGCCCGCTGCCAGGGTGCCCGGGTGCTGTGGGCCTGCGGAGTGGAGTCGGAGGCCGTACTGCCGTACGCGGTGCTGGCCGATGTGCTGCTGCCGCTCTACCCGTACTTCGACGAGCTGCCGTCGGCCCAGCGGAGAGCGGTCGAGGGCTGTCTCGCGCTCACGAACGTGGCCGAGTCGAACCCGTACGCGGTGTGCGCGGGCGCGCTCGGTGTGCTGGCCGCCGCCGGCGAGGAGTGGCCGCTGCTGGTCCTCGTCGACGACCTGCACTGGGCCGATCCCTCCTCGCGCCAGGTCCTGCAGTTCGTGGCCCGGCGGCTGGCCACGGAGCGCGTGGCCCTGGTCATGGCGGCGCGCAGGGGGCAGACGGAGGACGGGATCCAGGAGTGCGTGCCGCACACCACGCTGGGGCCACTGACGGACGACGAGTGCTGGGCGCTGTTACGGCGGCAGTCGCTCGACCGGGCGGACCGGGCGGCGGACCGGATCGTGCGGCTGGCGCACGGCAACCCCTTGGTCCTGGTCGAGTACGCCGCGGCGCTCGCCCGGACCCGGGCGTGCGGGGCCGAGCCGTGGGACGACTCGTGGGAGGCGCCCGGGCCGCTGGTGGAGCGGGCGTGGCGCGGACAGTTGCGCATGCTGCCGCCGCGCAGTCGAGAGGCTCTGGTGTACGTCGCCGCCAGCCGGGCCCCGCAATGGCCGTTGCTGCAACGGGTGTTGGCGCTCGACGGACTCACGACCGCCGATCTGGACGCGGCCGAGGCGGCGGGCCTGGTACGGATGCGGGACGGCGCCTGCGAGCTGCGGCATCCCGTGCTGCGGCCGGTGGTGCTGGGACAGTGCGCCACGGTCCGGCGGCTGGAG
>NZ_JAWOAI010000696.1:0-4288 GCF_033194735.1 Streptomyces sp. W16 | reverse complement strand
GGCACGGCCGGCTCGGCGTGGGGCGTCGCCGCCGCGACCATCAGCGGCTCGGCCGTGTGGTGGCTGCAACTGCGCTCCGCCCTGCGCGAACGCCACCGCGAACCCATCCCCGAAGTGAGGACCTCATGACCGACCGACCGCGGCTGAGCATCGGCCTGCCCGTGTACAACGGCGAGGAGTACCTGGCCGAGTCGTTCGACGCCCTCCTCGGCCAGACCTACGAGGACTTCGAACTGGTCGTCTCCGACAACGCCTCGACCGACGCCACCGAGGACATCTGCCGCAAGTACGCCGCGCAGGACTCCCGCATCCGGTATATCCGGCTGCCCCGCAACATCGGCGCCACCCCGAACCACAACCACGTGTTCGCCGAGTCCCGCGGCGAGTTGTTCAAGTGGGCCTCGCACGACGACCTCTACGGTCGCGACCTGCTGACGCGCTGCATAGAAGCACTGGACGAGCGGCCGGACGTCATCCTCGCCCACACCGACCAGGCGGTCATCGACGGCGACGGCCAGGTGACGGTCCCGTACGAGTACACGCTCGCCACCGGCTCCCCGAACGCGCCGGAGCGCTTCCGCAGTCTGCTGTTCGAGCCGGGCGGCGACGACTTCTACGGAGTGATGCGGGCCGACATGCTGCGCCGGGTGAAGCCGATGGACAGCTACCACCACGCGGACCGTACCTTCGTCGCCGAGATCACCCTGCACGGACGCTTCCACCAGGTCCCGGAACTGCTGTACTTCCGCCGCGACCACCCCACCCGCGCCGAGCGGGCCAACCCCTCCAAGCGCGCCCGGTGCGTCAACCTGGACCCGCGCCGGGCAGGCGCGCTGCACCCGACGCCCCGGCTGCTCGCTGAGTACATCTGGGGCTTCGCCTCGGCGATCCGGCGGGCACCGCTGTCCCCGGCCGACCAGCGCGCGTGCTACCGCCACTTGGCTTCGTGGATGACCAGTCGGGTCCGGCCCGGCGCCGGCGAGCGGGTCGAGGACCGCGCCCCGGTCGACCCCGCACAGCTCACGGTCTCCGTCGACGCCCTGGTCGCCGGCCGCGAAGGGAGGCACGCATGACGTCCGCACCCGAACTGCCGGTGCGCGTCGGGGTGTTCGGCCTTCTCGGCTCCGGCAACCTCGGCAACGACGGGTCGCTCGAAGCCGTCCTCGGATACCTCCGCGCCGACCACCCGGACGCGGTCGTGGACGCCCTGTGCGGCGGGCCCGAGGCCGTGACGGCCCGGTTCGGGATCCCCGCCACCCGGATGCACTGGAACCGCGCTGAGTACCGGACCGCGTCCCGCTTGGGCTCGATCGCGTCGAAGGGTCTGGGCAAGTTCGTCGACATCTTCCGCACCGCCGCCTGGGTACGCCGCCACGACGTGGTGATCGTGCCGGGCATGGGCGTCCTGGAAGCCACCCTGCCGCTACGGCCCTGGGGCTTCCCCTACTCTCTGTTCCTGCTCTGCGCGAGCGGCCGGCTGATGCGCACCCGGGTCGCGCTGGTCAGCGTCGGCGCCGCCGAGATCCGCAACCGGCCCACCCGCGCCCTGGTCCGCTGGTCGGGGCGCCTGGCCGCCTACCGGTCCTACCGCGACGCCCAGTCCCGGGACGCGATGCGGGCGATGGGCGTGGACACCGCGCGCGACGAGGTCTACCCGGACCTCGCCTTCTCCCTGCCGGCACCGCAGGCGAGCGCGACTTCGGACGCGCCGGGCCCGGTCTGCGTCGGCGTCATGGACTTCCACGGCGGCAACGACGACCGCGCACGCGCCGACGAGATATATGGGCGCTATCTCGACGGCACGATCCGGTTCGTCCGCACGCTGGTCGAGGAGGGCAGGCCGGTCCGGCTGCTCACCGGCGACCGGTGCGACGCCACGGTGGTCGCCGCGATCCTCGACGCGGTCGACTCACCGCTGGTCACCGCGGCCGAACCGGCCTCACTGGCCGACCTGATGAACGAGATGGTGGCCGCCGACACGGTGGTGGCGGTCCGCTACCACAACCTGATCTGCGCGCTGAAGACCGGAACGCCGGTGCTCGCGCTCAGCTACGCGGCGAAGAGCGACGCGCTCATGGACCGGATGGGCCTCGGCGCGTACTGCCACCCGGCGCGCGAGGTCGACGCCGACAGGTTGCTGGAGCAATTCCGGGCCCTGGAGAAGCGATCGCCCGAACTGCGGCAGACCCTCGCCGAGCGGAACCAGGCCGCCGCCCGCCAACTGCAGGACCAGTTCAGCTCGTTGACCGCGGCCGTGTTCCCCGCGACCCACCACACCCACGCCCACGCCCGCCAGGAGTCTCCATGAAAGCGACCGAAGTCCCGGAGATCGCCGGTGCGTTCCTCTTCGAGCCGACGCCGTACGCCGACGAACGCGGCTTCTTCTGCCGCACGTTCGACGCCGACGTGGTCCGCTCGGTGGGCCTGGACCCGGACGCCTTCGTCCAGGACAGCCTGTCCCGCTCGGTCCGGGGTGTAGTGCGTGGCCTGCACCTGCGATCCGGTGCGGGCGAGGCCAAGTTGGTGCGGTGCTCGTACGGCCGGATCTTCGACGTCGTCGTGGATCTGCGGCCGGATTCGCCGACTTACCGCAATTGGACTTCCTTTGAACTCACAGGAGAATCACAACCAACTCTTTACATTCCCGCGGGATGCGCGCACGGTTTTCAGGCACTGACCGACACCGCCGACACCTCGTACCGGATCGACCGCCCGCACGATCCGACCGAGGACGTGACGATCGCCTTCGACGACCCGGAGCTGGCCATTCCCTGGCCGCTGCCGGTTGCACTGATGTCCCAACGGGACCGTGAGGCGCCGAGCCTCGCCGAGGTCCTGAAGCACAGAGAAAGTTGAGGTCCTCGTGGACACCGAAGTGCTTGACCTGCCCCTGTCGCGGACAGCCAACGAGCGGCTGCACGCCATGATCCCCGGGGGCGCTCACACCTACGCCAAGGGCGACGACCAGTACCCCGAGAACCTGGCCCCGGTCATCAGCCACGGCAGCGGTGCCCACGTGTGGGACGTCGACGGCAACCGCTACATCGAGTACGGCTCCGGCCTGCGGTCGGTCAGCCTCGGCCACGCCCACCCGCGCGTGATCGAGGCGGTGCGGCGGGAACTCGACCGCGGCAGCAACTTCGTGCGGCCGTCCATCGTGGAGGTCGAGGCCGCCGAACGCTTCCTGGCCACCGTGCCGACGGCCGAGATGGTGAAGTTCGCGAAGAACGGCTCCGACGCCACCTCCGCCGCGGTACGCCTCGCCCGCGCCGCCACCGGCCGCTCGCGGGTGGCCCTCTGCTCCGACCATCCGTTCTTCTCCGTCGACGACTGGTTCATCGGCACCACACCGATGTCCGCGGGCATTCCGGCGGCGACCACCGACCTCATCGCGTCCTTCCCCTACGGCGACCTGGCCGCCACGGAGGAGATGCTCAACCGGCACCCGGACGACATCGCCTGCCTGATCCTCGAACCCGCCACCCACACCGAGCCGCCGCCCGGATACCTCGCCGGCCTGCGCGACCTCGCCGACCGGCACGGCTGCGTACTGATCTTCGACGAGATGATCACCGGCTTCCGCTGGTCCGAGGCGGGCGCCCAGGGCCTCTACGGCGTCGTCCCCGACCTCTCCACGTTCGGCAAGGCACTGGGCAACGGATTCGCCGTCTCCGCGCTGGCCGGGCGCCGAGACCTGATGGAGCGGGGCGGGCTGCGCGACTCCGGCGACCGTGACCGGGTGTTCCTGCTGTCCACCACGCACGGCGCGGAGACGCACTCCCTGGCCGCCGCGATGGCCGTACAGACCACGTACGTCGAGGAGGGCATCACCGCGCGGCTGCACGTCCTCGGCGAGCGGCTGGCCGCCGGGGTCCGCGACGCCGCGGCGGCCATGGGTGTCGGCGACCACGTCGTCGTCCGGGGCCGGGCCAGCAACCTGGTCTTCGCCACCCTCGACGAGAACCTGCAACCGTCGCAGCAGTACCGCACCCTGTTCCTGCGCCGGCTCCTCGCGGGCGGAGTGCTGGCCCCGTCCTTCGTGGTGAGCAGCGCACTCGACGACGAGGACATCGACCGCACCGTCGACGTGGTGGCCCAGGCATGCGCGGTGTACCGGAAGGCGCTGGACGCAGCCGATCCCACTCCCTGGCTGGCCGGGCGAGCGGTGAAGCCGGTGTTCCGCCGCCTGGCGTGAGGTGACGTGACGTCAGCGGCGCTCGCGCCGGCCGGCGTCGACCGTCGGGACGGCCGACCGAGAGCTCAGCCGGTCGGCCGTCCGGTCGACCAG
>NZ_JAWOAI010000695.1:0-4289 GCF_033194735.1 Streptomyces sp. W16 | reverse complement strand
CGGCGCTGCGCGCGGTCAGCAGCAGGAGCCCCAGCCGCTCGGCGGCGATCTCGGCGTCGGCGATACGGCGCTGCACCAGCCGCGCCACCGCCTCGTCCGCGGTCCCGTCCTCCAGCCGGCCCTGGATCAGCAGCGCCGTCTCGTGCAGCCGCGCCGTCCCCTCCCGTACGTCGTCGAGGGCCTTCTCCATGTCGTCGGGACCGGCGTCGAGCAACGCGAGCTGCGCGGTGACCAGTTGGGCGAACCGCGCCCGGAAAGCCCGCCGCAGCCGGTCCAGCGTCCCCGTGGGTGTCTCCGGCACCAGCGCGAACCGCACCAGCGCACTGCACACGAAGGCCACGCCGATCACGCCGTACAGCCGAGGCAGCGCGGAGACGGTCACGCCGACGAACAGGGACAGGAAGTAGATCTGGAAGCCGATCAGGCCGAGGGCCGTGCCGCGGTCGCCGAAGCGGCGGCTGTAGACCGCGCCGAAGATCAGCAGGACGAAGAAGACGTCACCGGCGACCACCCGCGAGTTCAGCAGCGCGCTCAGCGACACCGAGGCCAGCGCCACCGGCAGACCGAGCGCCAGCGTCACCGCCTGCCGCGCGCGCTGCTTCTCGCGGATCGCGAACGTGGAGACCATCGCCGCCATCGCCCCGGCCACCAGATGCGGCACCGAGGCATGCAGCAGGGAGAGCACGGCCAGCGCGAGAGCGATCGAGGCCACCGTCCGCAGCCCGGCCGTCAGCCGCAGCAGTCCGGGATCGGACGCCGCGACGCGATACCGCACCCGTGCCCACGCCGCCCGTCCCGCTGCCCTCACGCCGCCGTACTCTCCCCAGGTTCACGCCAAGATCCGTACGACCGATGCTACGGCTCCTGGGATCCGGCCCCTTCGACGTGCTCCCGCAGCTGCTCCGGCGTGAGATACGAGTCGGTGTACTCGAAGTCCTTCAGCGTGGCCGGTTTGCGGGCCTGGAAGCCGGTGCGCACGAAGTCGTCGCCGGCCAGCGCGTTCAGCGTCCAGTTCGTCGCGACACGGACCTTGGCCACGTTCGTGCGCAGCGCCGCCCAGTGATAGCCGCGGGCGGCGAACTGGGCGGGCAGACCGCGCAGTTCGATGCCCAGCGGCTTGGACACCGCGTCCTTGCCGCCGAGGTCCACGACGAGCCCGAGGTCCTTGTGGACGTACGGCTTCAACGGCTGGTTGCGCAGGGTCGCGATCACGTTGTCGGCGACCACCTTGCCCTGCCGCATCGCGTGCTGCGCGGTCGGCGGGCAGATCGCGCCGTCCCCGCCCTTGGCCTCGTCCGGCACCGCGCCGGAGTCGCCGAGCGCGAACACCCCGTCGTGTCCGGGGAGTTTCATGTCGGCGGTGACCGCGAGCCGCCCCCGGATCGTCTCCGCGCCCAGCGTGGCGATCAGCGGGCTGGCGACCACACCGGCCGTCCAGATCAGCGTCCGGGTCGGCACCACCCGCCCGTCGGTGAAGGTGACCTCCTCCGGCCCCGCCTTGGCGATGGAGACACCGAGCGAGATGTCGATACCGCGCTTGGTCAGGATCTCCTGCGCGCTCTTGCCGAGCTTGTCGCCCAGCTCGGGCATCAGCTTCGGCGCGATGTCGATGAGGTGCCACTTGATCAGACCCGGGTCGATACGCGGATAGCGCTTGACCGCGGCATGCGTCAGCTTCTGCAGACAGGCGGCCGTCTCGGTGCCCGCGTATCCGCCGCCGACCACCACGAACTGGAGCCGCGAGGCCTTCTCCGCCGGGTCGTCGCTCGCGTCCGCGAGGTCGAGCTGCGTGATCACGTGGTCGCGGATGTAGGCGGCCTCGGCGAGGGTCTTCATGCCGAAGGCGTTGTCGGTCAGCCCGGGGATGTCGAAGGTGCGGGTGATGCTGCCGGGGGACAGCACGATGTAGTCGTAGGGCTCGTTGACGATCTCGTCGTTGATCGTGCGGATCACACAGACCTTGGCCTTGATGTCCACACCGATGGCGCCGCCCGGGATGATCCGGGTGCGGTACTTCTTGCTGCGGCGCAGCGATACGGCGATCGACTGCGGGGTCAGGACGCCGGAGGCGACCTGGGGCAGCAGGGGCAGATAGAGCTGGTAGGAGAACGGCGTCACCAGCGTGACGTCGGCTTCCTCCGGGGTCAGTTTCCTCTCCAGGCGGCGAACGCACTCCACTCCTGCGAAGCCTGCGCCAACCACCAGGATCCTCGGTCGTGTCACGGTGTTCATCCCTTCTGCGGCTCCAGGCGGTCTGCCTCGACGCCGTACGCCTGCCCCTGGATCGCTGCTTCGCACCAACATCGATCCCACCGTGCCGGGAGCCGTTCCGCCAGCTGAGCGCGGCAGGCAGACGTACGCGTGGAGCACCAGCATGCCCCGCCCACGCCCTCCGTACGCCGCGGACGCGTGAACAAATGGCGTACCTGAATGACCTTTGACCACCCCGTCGACGACCGGTACGGACCGTAGAGTGCACGCCATGTCGCACACTCAGCCCGAGCCGGGGTCCGGCTTCCGCACCCAGAACATCGACCCCGGCAGCGTGCCGAGGCTGGTGGCCGCGCTCGACATACAGGAGACCAATCCCGGCGTACGACGGCTGCGGGCCTGGGCGCACGAGGCACTCGCCCCGCGTGACGGCGAGCGGGCCCTCGACATCGGGTCCGGTACCGGCTCGACGACGCGTGCACTGGCCGCGGCGGTCGGGGACAGCGGGTCGGCGCTCGGTGTCGAGCCCAATCCCGGGCTGCGGACGGTCGCCGAGGAACGCGCCGCCGAGGCCGACAACCCGGCGCGCTTCACGGACGGCGACGCGCTGTCCCTGCCCGTGCCGGACGCCTCCGTGGACGTCGTCTGGTGCGAACGGGTGCTTCAGCACCTCGCCGAACCGGACAAGGCGGTCGCCGAGATGGCCCGCGTGCTGCGGCCCGGCGGGCGCGTGGCCCTCCTCGACACCGACTGGGCGACCACGATCCTGCACCCCGGCGAACCGGAGATCATGGCCGCGCTCACCTCGGGCGCCCTCACCGGCGCGGCCAACCCGTACGCGGGACGCCGGCTCGTCGGCCAGCTCAGCGCGGCCGGGTTCGTCGTCGACGACCGCGGTTCGCAGGCGCTGCTCCAGGACCACCGGTCGGTCGTCTGGCCGCTGATCCGCATGCTCGGCGAGTCCGCGGTGCGCCGCGGCGCGCTCACCGAGGCCCAGCGCGACCGCGCCTACGCCGACCTCACCGAGGCCGCCGAGCAGGGCGCGCTGCACATGTCCGTGACGATGTTCGCGGTCGTCGCCCACCGCCCGGAGTGACCCCCCGGACAGGCCCTACCGGAACACGTTGTCCGCGTCCTCCCACCCCGTGACCTGCTCGTCCGCCGTCGGCAGTCGCGGGGCACGCGCGCGTGCCTGGTACATCGCGTCGATCTCGAACGCGTATTTCCGCACGATCGCGTCCCTGCGCAGCTTCATCGACGGCGTCAACAGCCCGCCCGCGACGTCGAACGGCTGCGGGAGCACCCGGAACACCCGGATCGACTCGGCGCGCCCCACCGGGCTGTTGGCGGCCGCCACGGCCCGTGTGATCTCCTCCCGCAGCGCGTTCTCCTCGCGCGCCTCCCGGCCCCGCGCGTCGCTCTGCATCGCAAGACCGGCCTGCCAGTGCGCCACGAACTCGGGGTCCAGGGTCAGCAGCGCCCCCACACAGGGACGGTCGTCGCCGACGACCACCGCCTGATGGATCAGGGGATGCATGCGCAGCCGGTTCTCCAGGGCGGCCGGCGCGACGCTCTTGCCGCTGCTGGTGATGATGATGTCCTTCTTGCGGCCGGTGATCGTCAGATACCCCTCGGTGTCCAGCCGCCCGATGTCCCCGGTCGCCAGCCAGCCCGCGTGCACCGCCGACCGGGTCGCCCGCTCGTCGTTGATGTAGCCCTGGAACACCGAGGGACCGTGCACCAGGATCTCGCCGTCCTCCGCGACCCGGATCTCGGTGCCCGGCAGCGCCTGCCCCACGGTGCCGATCTTCTCCCGGCCCGCCGGCTGCATGGTGATCCCGCCCGCGGTCTCCGTGAGCCCGTAGCCGTCGTGCACCATGATGCCGATGCCCGAGTAGAACAGGGACAGTTCACGGTTCAGGGGAGACCCGCCCGAGGTGGCGCCGACCACCCGGCCGCCCAGACCGGCGCGCAGCTTGCGGTACACCGTCCGCTCGTACACGGCGTGCTGCAGCCGCAGATCGAGGCCGGGGCCCGAGCCCCGGCCGAGTCTCAGCCGCTCCTCGGCCGCCGCGAAC
>NZ_JAWOAI010000694.1:0-4294 GCF_033194735.1 Streptomyces sp. W16 | reverse complement strand
GACTGGTCGCGGCCACGATCTCCATCGCCGGCCTCTCCGTGACCGTGTGGGCCCACCACATGTACGTCACCGGCGGAGTGTTGCTGCCGTTCTTCTCCTTCATGACGTTCCTCATCGCCGTGCCAACGGGCGTGAAGTTCTTCAACTGGATCGGAACCATGTGGAAGGGGTCCCTGTCCTTCGAGACCCCGATGCTCTGGGCGACGGGCTTCCTGATCACCTTCGTGTTCGGTGGTCTGACCGGCGTCATGCTGGCGTCCCCGCCGCTCGACTTCTCCACCTCGGACTCGTATTTCGTCGTGGCCCACTTTCACTACGTGGTCTTCGGCACCGTGGTCTTCGCGATGTTCTCCGGCTTCCACTTCTGGTGGCCGAAGATGACCGGCAAGATGCTCGACGAGCGCCTCGGCAAGATCACCTTCTGGACGCTGTTCACCGGCTTCCACGGCACCTTCCTGGTCCAGCACTGGCTGGGCGTGAACGGGATGCAGCGCCGGATTCCCGACTACCTCGCGGTGGAGGGCCTGACGACACTCAACACCGTGTCGACGATCTCCTCGTTCCTGCTCGGCCTGTCGATCCTGCCGTTCCTCTACAACGTCTGGAAGACAGCCAAGTACGGCAAGAAGGTCGAGGTCGACGACCCGTGGGGCTACGGCCGTTCACTGGAGTGGGCGACGTCCTGCCCGCCGCCGCGGCACAACTTCCTCACCCTGCCCCGGATCCGCAGCGAATCCCCGGCGTTCGGCCTCCACCACCCCGATGTCCCGGCCCTGGAACGGGAGTTGACGTCACGGTGACCACTATGGACGAACTCCCGCTGGACCCGAGGACGTTCCTCAACGAGATCGAGGGTCACCTGCTGATCGCCGCCGCCCGCACGGAGGGCCGTACAGCCGCCGCGCGCTTCACCGCCCGGCTCGACTGGCTCACCGACGGCCAACGGGCCGACGTGGAACGGCACTTCGAGGCGGAGTACCTCGCCCTCACCCGTGTCTCCTGGGAGCGTACGGCCGAGCGGGGCAGGCAGTTGCGGCACGAGTACGAGGAGAGGTACTGGGGGCTGCGCCAACGCCTGCTCGCCGCCTGCCTGTTGGGGTGTGCGCTGCTCGTGGCGACGGGACTGGTCGTCATCGCGCTCGCCTAGAGACACGCGTCCCGCCGGCCCTGACGACCGGCGGGACAATGCGCCACGACTACGTCAGCGTCCACTTCTGGTTGTTCGCCGTGCCGCAGGTGTACAGGATCAGCAGGGTCCCGTTGGCCGTGGCGGCGCCGGACGCGTCCAGGCACAGGCCCGCGTTGACGTTGGTGAGGGTGCCGTTGGAGTTGGCGGTCCACTTCTGGTTGTTCTGGCCGTTGCAGTCCCAGATGACGACCTTCGTACCGTTGGTGGTGCCGCTGTTGTAGGCGTCCAGGCACTTGTTGCCGTACACCACGAGTTCCTTGCGGGAGGTGTACGTCCAGGCCTGGTTCTGGCCGCCGTTGCAGTCCCAGATCTCGGCCTGGGTGCCGTTGGTGATGGTGTTGTTGTAGATGTCGGCGCAGCGGCCGGACCCGGTACCGACGACCAGGTTGCCGTTCGTGCCCGGGATGGGCTGGACGTTGATCGCTCCCAGGGTCGGCAGTGAACTGCCGGTGAAAGTGAGGGAGTTGGCGGAGCCCTTCGACAGATCGACCTGGACCGAGACCGTGCCCTGGCTGGAGCCGGTCGGCGGGAAGGAGACCGTCGTGGCGGTCTGGCTGTTGACCTGGAGGGTGCCGGTGACGGCGGTGGAGCCGGTGTTGGTGTAAGGGATGTCGACGACGTCCAGGCCGGTGCTCGCCGCGCTGACCGAGGTGTACTTGCCGGTGGAGGCGGCGGTGTAGTTGGTGCTCGCCGCCTCGGTGCCGCCGCTCACCTTCAGCATCACCGAGCCGCCCGCCGGGACGCTGGCGGTGTAACTCGTGGCGTACGAGCCGAGGTTGGTCTGCGCCCAGAGGTCGCGGACCGTGGCGGAGGCGCCGGTCAGGCCGAGATCGGACCAGCGGACGGTGATGTTCTGGGCGGAGGAGGTGCGATTGAGCAGTACGACCGCGCGGTTGCCGGTGCCGGAGAGGACCCTGCCGTAGACCTGGAGGCCGGTGGTGTCCTCGGCGACCTTGACGCCCTGGAGTCCGCGCGCGTCCTGGTCGACGGCGACGACGTCCGAGTTCTTGAGGATCGCGGCGGTCTCACTGGTCATCGTGGTGAGGTCGTTGCCGGCCAGTAGCGGGGCGCCGGAGATCGCCCACAGGGCCATGTGGGTGCGGTTCTGGGCCGCCGTGAGGCCGGACATGCCGACGGTGAGCATGTCGGGGTCGTTGTAGTAGCCGGTGTGCTGGGCGGCCGGGTGCAGGGTCTGGTCGAAGTTGGAGAGCACGCTCGCCTGGGACGCCGTGCCGCCGTAGTAGTAGATGTCCGTGCTGGTCCGCCACATGGGGGCGAGGCCCGTGGCCCAGTTCCAGGTGTTCTGGTAGCCCCAGTTGCAGATCGAGAGGGTCAGCGCACGGCCGGTGCTGGCGGTGGCCTTGGTGACCGAGGCGCTGATCGCCTTGTACGCCGTCGCCGCGTCGAGGCCTTCGGCGTCACCGCCGCACCAGTCGACCTTCACGAAGTCGAAGCCCCACTGGGAGAACTGCAGCATGTCCTGGTCGTAGTGGCCCTCGCTGCCGGTGTTGGCGGCGGCGGGGCGGCCCGTCGGGTAGTAGTAGCCACAGCCGTTCGCGCCGGCGTCCGTGTAGATGCCGGCCTTGAGACCCTTGCTGTGGATGTAGTCGGCGATGGCGCTCATCCCGCCGGGCCACTCGCTGGTGTCGACGGTGATGTTGCCCGCGCTGTCGCGGGTGCCCTGCCACCAGCCCTCGTCGATGTTGATGTAGTTGTATCCGGCGGCCGGGAGGCCCGAGGCGACGAACGCGTCGACCTGCGCCTTGATGACGCTGTAGTCGATCTTCGCGGCGAAGCTGTTCCAGGAGGCCCAGCCCATCGGGGCGGTGGGCACGGCTATCTGACGGGTCGTCGAGGCGACCGGAGCCGTGTGGAGCGGGTCCGCGGGCGCGGGTCTGGTGAACAGAAGCAGGGTGACAGCCGCTGCGGCCGTCGCGAGGACGCGCAGCACGGGGGTGCGGAACATGCGGCTCCTTTGCCGATATCTCGAACAAGGATCGGGCAACCGAACGAAACGGCGCGCTGAAAGTAGAGCCACCGGAGGGTGAAGTCAACGGCTGTGACACGAGGGGCAGTTGGAATCCCCGCGGGAATCCCCCACTCGTCGGCCATGGGGCGCGATACTGACCGGCGTGCGCGTAGCGATCATGACGGCGGGATCCCGGGGCGATGTGGCCCCCTACACCGGACTCGGGCATGCCCTGGTCCGAGCCGGGCACGAGGTCACCCTCGTCACCCATGGCGGTTTCGCGCCCCTGGTGGCGGGTTCGGGTGTCGGTTTCCATCCTCTTCCGGTCGATCCCCGGGCCGAGTTGGAGTCCTCACGGGGGCGCGCGCTGCATCGCAGTGCCTCGGGCGGGGGCAAGTTGCTGCGGGTGGTCACGATGGCGCGGGCGCTGGTCGGGCGGATGACCGACGATCTGCTGACGGCCGCGCGGGCGAGTGATGTGCTGTTGCTGTCAAGCTCGTTGGGGCCGCTGGGGCATGCCATCGCCGAGGGGCTGTCGTTGCCGAGCATGGGCGTGTACCTCCAACCCCTCGCGCCCACAAGGGAGTTCGCACCCCCGGTGCTCGGCGGCGGCTCCTGGGGCACGGTCGGCAACCGGGTCGCCGGGCACGGGGTGAACCGGGCGGTGGAGCACGTCTTCGCCACCGCCGTACCGGAGGTGCGAACCCGCCTGGGCCTGACCCGCACCCGTCCCGGCACCGCGCTCCGGTCCCGGGAAGCGCACAACTGGCCCGTCCAGCACGGCTTCAGCCCGCTGATCGTGCCCCGTCCGGCCGACTGGCGGCCCGGGCTCACAGTGGCCGGCTACTGGTGGCCGTACGACGGAGACGTCCAACTCCCTTCCGAACTGCGGGACTTCCTCGACTCCGGGCCGGCTCCGGTCTTCGTGGGGCTCGGCAGTGCCACCGTGCCCGATCCCGAGCGGCTGAGTGCCGAGATCGTGCGCGCGCTGCGCCGGGCCGGGCTGCGCGGGGTCATCCAGCGGGGCTGGGGCGGCCTCGAAGCGGCCGGTGACGATGTCCTGAGCATCGGCGAGGTGCCGCATTCGGCGCTGTTCCCGCGGATGGCGGCCGTCGTCCATCACTGCGGTGCGGGCA
>NZ_JAWOAI010000693.1:0-4301 GCF_033194735.1 Streptomyces sp. W16 | reverse complement strand
GGCGGACGCCAGCGCCTCCGCGTGCCCGAGCCGCTCGGCCTCGGCGGCGAGTTCCACGTCCTCCCCGGCACGCGGCTCCACGCCCGCGATCTCGTCGAGCCCGTACCGCAGCATGTCGGCTTCCTGGGCCCGCTCACGCGCGCGTGTGGTGATCTCGTCCAGCTCGACGGCGACGGCCCGCAGCCGCCGGTACGCCTCGCCGTACTTGGCCAACGGCCCGGTGACGGCGTCCCCGGCATACCGGTCGAGCGCCTGCCGCTGCCGGGACTGCTTCAGCAACCCCTGCTGATCGGTCTGCCCGTGTACGGCGACCAGTTCGTCGGCCAGCTCCGCGAGCACCCCCACCGGCACGGACCGCCCGCCCAGGTGCGCCCGGGACCGCCCTTCGGCGGAAACGGTACGGCTGATGAGCAGCGTCCCGTCCTCCAGCTCGGCACCGGCCTCCTCGGCCCGCAGCACGGCGGAGCCGCCCGGAGGGACGGAGATCCGCCCCTCCACGACCGCGTTCTTCGCCCCGATCCGCACCAGCGCCGGGTCCGCCCGGCCACCGAGCAACAGCCCGAGACTGGTGACGACCATGGTCTTGCCCGCACCCGTCTCACCCGTGACAGCGGTGAACCCCGGCGACAGCTCGACGACAGCGTCGTCGATGACTCCGAGCGACCGTATCCGCATCTCTTCCAGCACGGTGAAGACCTTACGAGGTAGGGCGGGCGAAGCGCGAGGCACCCTGTCACCCACGCGAGGGAAGCGCCCCAAAGGGGCGCGGGGAACTGCGCGCTCAACCCCCACCGGCCCGCAGCTAGTGAGGAGCCCCCCGCCACCCCGAAACAGGCAGAGCGAACTTGGCAACAAGCCGATCCGTAAACGACGCATGGTGCAGCCGAGCCAACCGCACAGGCACAGCCCCCCGCCGAACCTCAACCCGAGCCCCGGCGGGCAGTTCAACAGTCCGCCGCCCGTCACACCACAACACCCCCGGAGGAATGTGCGGCAACACCTCAACGGCAAGCACAGAATCCGGCGAGGTCACCAACGGCTTCGCGAACAACGCATGCGCACTGATAGGCACCATCAGCAACGCCTCCACTTCGGGCCACACCACAGGCCCACCCGCGGAGAATGCATAAGCCGTAGACCCAGTCGGAGTCGCACAAACGATCCCGTCACACCCGAACCCGGTCACCGGGCGCCCGTCAATCTCAAGGACGACTTCCAGCAGCTTCTCGGCGCCGGCCTTCTGCACCGCCGCCTCGTTCAGCGCCCAGTCCGTGTGCACGATGTTCCCGTTCTTGTGCACGACGACATCGACGGTCATCCGCTCCTCGACCTCGTACGCCCGTGTGACCACCCGGTCCACGACCTTGTCGAGATCGTCCCGCTCGGCCTCCGCGAGGAACCCCACGCTGCCGAGGTTGACGCCCAGCATCGGCACCCCGGACGCCCGCGCGAACTCCGCGCCGCGCAGCAGCGTGCCGTCGCCGCCGAGGACGATGAGCAGTTCGCAGCCCTCAAGGCACTGCGGGGTGGCCTCGGTGACCGTCTCCACCTCGTCGGGCAGCGGCAGGTCGCGTGCCTCGTACTCCAGGACGCGCACTCCGATGCCGGACTGCAGCAGCCCCTTGACGACCAGCTCGGCACTCCGGATGGCCGCGGGGCGGCCCGTGTGCGCGAGCAGGAAAACAGTACGAGCTCGGTTCTGTGTCAACGCGGCCCCTCCGCCACTGCACGGTCAACATCGGCCGGGTCCAGTTCGGGTGCCCCGGCCCGCAGCCACAGAAAGTACTCGACATTCCCGGAGGGCCCGGGCAGCGGGCTGGCGGTCACACCCTCCACCCCGAGCCCCAGTTCGCCGGCCCGCCGGGCGACACCGCGTACGGCCTCGGCCCGTAGTTCCGGGCTGCGTACGACACCACCGCTCCCCAGCCGTTCCTTCCCCACCTCGAACTGCGGCTTGACCATCATCACCAGGTCCGCGTCCGGCTTCGTGCACCGCGCCAGGGCGGGCAGCACCAGCCCGAGCGGGATGAAGGACAGATCCCCCACGACTAGATCCACAGGCTCCCCATCGATCGCTTCAAGCGTCAACTCGCGTACGTTCGTACGGTCCTTGACGGTGACGCGTTCATCGCTCTGAAGAGACCACGCGAGTTGTCCGTACCCGACGTCGACCGCCACGACATGCGCGGCACCCGCCCGCAGCAGTACATCGGTGAAGCCCCCGGTCGACGCGCCGGCGTCCAGCGCCCGCCGTCCCTCGACCACGAGCCCCTTCGGCACGAAGACCTCCAGCGCGCCCGCGAGCTTGTGGCCGCCCCGCGACACGTAGTCGGGGTCGCTGTCGTCCAGGACGACGACGATGGCGGCGGCCGTCTCCACCTGGGTGGCGGGCTTGGTCGCGACGGTCTTGCCGACGGTGACCCGGCCGGCGGCGATCAACTGGCTCGCGTGCTCCCGCGAGCGCGCGAGCTTCCGCCGCACCAGCTCGGCGTCGAGACGGCGGCGTGCCACTCCTGCCACGTTCGGTTCAGCTCCTATTGGTGTACGGCGATGGGGGCGCCGGAGGTCCCGGGCGGGCGTCGAGCGCGGTGAGCGCGTCGCGCAGCCCCCGGTGTACATCCTCGTACACCTCGACATGTCCGTCCGTGGCGAGGTGGTCGGTGTCGGCCAGGCGCCCCAGCTGGGCGTCCACATCGGCGTTGCCGCTCGGGGTGCGGTCCACGTTCAGCGGGGCAGGGGCGGCGGGGTCGTACGACGGTTCGGCCTCGGCCGACTCCTCCTGCGCCGTGGGCTCGGGAACTGAGTCGCTCATGCCCAGACGCTACCCCGAAGGCCTGGGGTACCGTCGATCACGATGGCAACGATCGAGGAGTGCCGCGCCGCACTCGAAAAGCTCTCGGACAACATGCAGAAGGCCGATGGGAATGTCCGCGCCGCCGCGGCCATGGACCGTTCGGTCAACTGCCGGATCACCGATCTCGACATCACCTTCGTCGGACGGCTCACCGGCGGCCGGATCGTGGTGGACGAGACCGTGGAGGGCCTTCCGCCGGAGAAGGCCCAGATCAGGCTGACCATGGCCGGCGACGACCTGGTCGCCATGGTCAACGGCGGCCTGAACTTCGCGAAGGCCTGGGGCTCGGGCCGGGTGAAGCTGGAGGCCAACGTGTTCGACCTGTTCCGCCTCAGGAAGCTTCTGTAGCGGCCACCTTTGGGCGGTCGGTCCGCGCCCGTGCATTGCGCGCCGCCGGCACCACCAGCGGCGTCCCCGTCTCCGGGTCGTCGATGACCTGGCAGCGCAGCCCGAAGACTTCCTCGACCAGTTCGGCCGTGACGATGTCGCTCGGCGCGCCCTCCGCGATCACCGCGCCCTCCCGCAGCGCGATGAGGTGGGTGGCGTACCGGGCGGCGTGGTTGAGGTCGTGCAGCACGGCGACCAGCGTGCGGCCCTGCTCCTCGTGGAGTTCGGCGCAGAGGTCGAGGACGTCGATCTGGTGCTGGATGTCCAGGTAGGTGGTCGGCTCGTCGAGCAGCAGCAGGGGCGTCTGCTGGGCGAGCGCCATCGCGATCCACACGCGCTGCCGCTGCCCGCCGGACAGTTCGTCGACATAGCGGTCGGCGAGCTCGGCGACACCGGTCTGCGCCATCGACTCCTGTACGACCCGCTCGTCCTCCTGGGACCACTGGCGCAGGATGCCCTGGTGCGGGTACCGGCCGCGGCCCACGAGGTCGCCGACGGTGATCCCGTCCGGCGCGATGGACGACTGCGGCAGCAGGCCCAGGGTGCGCGCGACCTTCTTCGCCGGCATCGACTGGATGACCTGCCCGTCGAGCAGCACCCGGCCCTCGCTCGGCTTCAGCATCCGCGACAGGGCGCGCAGCAGT
The DNA here is from genome assembly GCF_033194735.1 of Streptomyces sp. W16. NCBI lineage: Bacteria > Bacillati > Actinomycetota > Actinomycetes > Kitasatosporales > Streptomycetaceae > Streptomyces > Streptomyces sp. W16. The sequence goes on along the minus strand of NZ_JAWOAI010000693.1, from coordinate 416 downwards.
GTGGACTTGCCGCACGCGTTCGGGCCGACGATCACCGTGAAGGAGTTGTCGGGTATCTCCACCGACAACTCGCGTGCGATGACGCGCTGGTCGTAGGCAAGGGTGACGTTCTCGGCGGACAGGCGGTTCACAGTGCTCCTTCGATTGTTCAGCCCGCTGCTGAGGCCGCTCTGGTTGCTCTGGTTGCTCATATCCGGCCCGCCTTGCGCTCGGTGACCAGGAGCCACAGCAGGTAGACCCCGCCGAGGACTCCGGTGACCACGCCCACGGGCAACTGGTCGGCGCCGAACGCCCGTTGGGAGGCCCAGTCGGCGGTGACCAGCAGGGTGGCGCCCATGCACAGCGAGGGCACCAGGTTCGGCCCCGGCGAGCGCGTCAGCCGCCGGGCGAGCTGCGGCGCCGTGAGCGCGACGAAG
>NZ_JAWOAI010000692.1:0-4301 GCF_033194735.1 Streptomyces sp. W16 | reverse complement strand
TCACGAGGCGGCCGTGGCGGAGGCCGTTGCTTTCGGGGCGCGGCAGCTGCTCGTGCATGTCGAGGTGTCGCTCGGCCGTGCCGACGAGGAGCGCACCGCCGCCGATGCCGCTAAGGCGCGGCGCGAGCAGGAGTTGGCCGCCGCCCGCAACCAGGGGCGTGACCTCAAGGGCGAGCTCGACAAGCTGACCGACTCGGTGCACCGCGGTGAGGTGCTCGGTGCCGAGAAGCGCATGCGGATCGAGCAGCTGGAGAGCAAGGCGCTGGAGGAGCTGGGGGTGGAGCCGGCGGGGCTCGTCGAGGAGTACGGGCCGCATCAGCTCGTGCCGCCCTCGCTCGCCGCCGAGGGCGAGGTGCTGCCCGAGGATCCGGAGGACCCGCGCAACCAGCCCCGTACGTTCCACCGCGCGGAGCAGGAGAAGCGGCTCAAGTCCGCCGAACGGGCCTACCAGCAGCTGGGAAAGGTGAACCCCCTCGCGCTGGAGGAGTTCGCGGCGCTGGAGGAGCGGCACAAGTTCCTCAGCGAGCAGCTGGAGGACCTGAAGAAGACCCGCGCCGACCTGCTTCAAGTGGTGAAGGAGGTCGACGAGCGCGTCGAGCAGGTCTTCACCGAGGCGTACCGGGACACGGCCCTGCAGTTCGAGGGTGTCTTCAGCCGGCTGTTCCCGGGAGGCGAGGGGCGGTTGATCCTGACCGATCCCGACAACATGCTCACCACGGGTGTCGACGTCGAGGCCCGTCCGCCCGGCAAGAAGGTCAAGCGGCTCTCCCTGCTCTCCGGCGGGGAGCGGTCCCTGACCGCCGTAGCGCTGCTGGTGTCGATCTTCAAGGCGCGGCCCAGCCCGTTCTATGTGATGGACGAGGTCGAGGCGGCGCTCGACGACACCAACCTCCAGCGGCTGATCCGGATCATGCAGGAGCTGCAGGAGGCCTCGCAGCTGATCGTGATCACCCACCAGAAGCGCACGATGGAGGTCGCCGACGCGTTGTACGGCGTCTCCATGCAGGGCGACGGCGTCTCGAAGGTCATCTCCCAGCGCCTTCGCTAGACCCTCACCAAGCGTTCAAGTCTTGAACTCTGTGCGGTCACCTGCGGCGCTGAACTTCACAGAGGCCCCCTGTTGACTTCGAAACTTGAAGGCATAGTCTCTTCAGCGTTGCTTTTACCTTCAGGTGGTGGGCAGCGGGAAGCTGTGCGCCACTGGAAGGGTCGCCCCCCCCCGCACCCCGGCAGCGACGCCGGTGGCCTCAGGAGTTACACGTGACCAGCACTGCGCAGGCACCTCAGTCAGGAGCCGGGTCGGCTCATCCCGAACATCTCGGGCACGTCATCTTCATCGCGGCGGCGGCCGCGATGGGCGGCTTCCTCTTCGGCTACGACAGCTCCGTGATCAACGGCGCCGTCGAGGCGATCCGCAGTCGCTACGACATCGGCTCCGCGGCCCTCGCCCAGGTCATCGCGATCGCCCTGATCGGCTGTGCGATCGGTGCCGCGACCGCCGGCCGCATAGCCGACCGCATCGGCCGTATCCGCTGTATGCAGATCTCCGCGGTGATGTTCACGATCAGTGCCGTCGGTTCGGCGCTGCCCTTCGCGCTCTGGGACCTCGCCTTCTGGCGGATCATCGGCGGCTTCGCCATCGGCATGGCCTCCGTCATCGGCCCCGCCTACATCGCCGAGGTCTCCCCGCCCGCCTACCGCGGCCGGCTCGGCTCCTTCCAGCAGGCCGCGATCGTCATCGGCATCGCCATCTCGCAGCTGGTCAACTGGGGTCTGCTGAACGCCGCCGACGGCGACCAGCGCGGGCAGCTCATGGGCCTGGAGGCCTGGCAGGTCATGCTCGGCGTCATGGTGGTCCCGGCCGTCCTCTACGGCCTGCTCTCCTTCGCGATCCCCGAGTCCCCGCGCTTCCTGATCTCGGCGGGCAAGCTGGACCGCGCCCACGCGGTGCTGCGCGAGGTCGAGGGCGACGACATCGACCTGGACGCCCGCGTCGCCGAGATCGAGCACGCGATGAAGAGCGAGCACAAGTCGACCTTCAAGGACCTGCTCGGCGGTGGCGGCTTCTACTTCAAGCCGATCGTCTGGGTCGGCATCGGCCTCTCGGCCTTCCAGCAGCTCGTCGGCATCAACGTCGCGTTCTACTACTCCTCGACGCTGTGGCAGTCGGTCGGCGTCGACCCCACGGAGTCGTTCTTCTACTCCTTCACGACGTCGATCGTGAACATCATCGGCACCGTGATCGCCATGATCTTCGTGGACCGCATCGGCCGTAGGCCACTGGCCCTCATCGGCTCGGTCGGCATGGTCGTCGGTCTCGCGCTGGAGGCCTGGGCCTTCTCCTACGACCTCGTCGACGGCAAGCTGCCCTCCGCGCAGGGCTGGACCGCGCTGATCGCGGCCCACGTCTTCGTCCTCTTCTTCGCCCTGTCCTGGGGTGTCGTGGTCTGGGTCTTCCTCGGCGAGATGTTCCCGAACAAGATCCGCGCCGCCGCCCTCGGTGTCGCCGCCTCCGCGCAGTGGATCGCCAACTGGGCCATCACCGCGAGCTTCCCGTCGCTGGCCGACTGGAACCTCTCCGCGACCTATGTGATCTACACGGTCTTCGCCGCGCTCTCCATCCCGTTCGTCCTGAAGTTCGTGAAGGAGACGAAGGGCAAGAAGCTGGAGGACATGGGCTGACCTGGCCCTCCCCACAAGCTCGGGGAGACGGGCTCAATCCCCCGCCGCCCGTCTCCCCGAATCCCTCGGTCACCAAATGAGTACGCCGCCGCCGATCTCCCGGGCGCGCAGGGCGGCCGACTCGATGTTGTCCAGCCTGCTCCCGACGAGGTCGGACCGTTCCCCGACCGCCCTGGCGACGGCTTCGAGATGCGCCCGCAGCAGCGCGAGCTCGCGCAGGAACTCCGGTACGTCCGAGGCCTCGACGTACAGGTCGCTGGAGGCCAGCACGGGGAGATACGTGGCACCGAGCGAGCGCACGGCCGGCGAACCCCACACGGTCTCGCGCCAGTTCTCGAACCCGGCCGAGTCGTTGCACCCCTCCGGAACGTCGAGCACGTTCCACTGGCCGTCCGCGTCACGCAGGAACACATCCACTGCCAAGGTCATGACCGCAGTGGACCACCGGTGGACCGGCCGGTCCACCGGTTACGGGTAAGAGTCACTCCGCGAGCCTCGGCAGCACCTGTTCCGCGAACAGCCGCAGGCCGCGCCATCCCTCCTCCACCGGCATCCCGCCCGCCAGCGGATGCAGTACGAGATTGTCGAGGCCCAGCGCCACGCACTGGTCCGGCGTGAGGATGCGGTAGACGCCCTCCGCGCGCAGCTCGGCCACGGTGGTGGCCCCGGACTTCACCGCCGAGCGGATCTCCCCGGACTGCCAGGAGGCGTAGGTCCGCGCCTCGTGCAGGAAGTGCGCGCCGTACTCGGCCCAGGCCCGGTCCGGGTCCTCGGCGATGTGCAGCAGCGGGGTCTCGGCGCCCGGCATCATCGTCCAGCCCTCGGTGCCGTACTCGACCAGCCGCTCTTTGTAGTAGGCCTCCAGCTCGGGCAGGTGCGCGCTGGGGAAGAAGGGCAGGCCGAGCCGGGCGGCCCGACGCGCGGCGGCCTTGGAGGAGCCGCCGACCAGGAGCAGCGGGTGCGGGTCGGAGAACGGGCGAGGGGTGACCCGTACCGTACGGCCCCGGTACTCGAACTCCTCGCCGGACCACGCCTTCAGGACCGTCTCCAGCAACTCGTCCTGGAGCCTGCCCCGTTGCTTCCACTCCACGTCGAACTGGGCGTATTCCTCCGGGCGGTAGCCGATCCCGGCGACGGTCACCAGCCGGCCGCCGCTCAACAGGTCGAGTACGGCGATGTCTTCGGCCAGCCGGAGCGGGTCGTGCAGCGGGCCGATGACCGCGGAGACGGTCACCGCGATGTGCCGGGTCGCGCCGAACACCGCGCCCGCGAAGGCGAAGGGCGACGGCATCCAGTTGTTGGCGACGCCGTGGTGCTCCTCCGTCTGCACGGTGGTGATTCCGTGCTCGTCGGCGTACGCGGCCATCTCCAGGGCGGCCCGGTAGCGGGCGCCCAGCGAGGCGGGGGTGGCGCCGGGTTCGACGAGGTTGAAACGTACGACCGAGACAGGCATGGGAGGTCCCCCTTACGTGTGTGGTGGGGGACGGTAGCTGACGGCATGTCAGATGGCCATGGTCATGACTATGACCATCCGGGCCTCTCGGCGGGGACCGGGCCGGGCGGCGCCGACGCCCCGGCCGCGCCCGCGCTGGGCCCCGGCGAGACCCATGGCTGATACT
>NZ_JAWOAI010000691.1:0-4327 GCF_033194735.1 Streptomyces sp. W16 | reverse complement strand
CGCGTACGTCAGCACCGCGTGCAGCCGCTCCTCGCCGGTGGGCGGACCGGGGTGCAGCAGGACGACACCGGGGAGGAGCTGCTGCCAGGGGCCGTCGGGACGGCACTGCTCGTTCACCTCGGCCGCCGGGACGCCGTGCGCCCGGAGCTGGGCCGTCGTTAGAACGCGGCGGTGCACCTCGGAGAGGTGGCTGAGGGGGCGGGGGGAGAGCGGGGTGTTGTGGTTCATGAACCGGGGTTTCCCGCGCCGGATCCGCTCCCTAACCGCTGTTACATGCCCGTCGACAAATCCGGACGATGCGGTACTAAAGGACAGGCGTTCGGATGCCGAGTAGGCACCGAAAACCCCTGGTCCGGATGGGGTGGACCAGGGGTTACGGCTGCGATTACCTGTATTCAGTAACGGTCACGGAGCGGCGAATCGCAGGCCAACGATCAAGCGCCGGAACCGCCGGAACCGCCGGAACCCCGGCCCCCGTTGTCCGCCTCCTGCGCCCGCAGCGCCCGCGCCAGATCGTCCCGCGCCTCCAGCACCAGCCGGCGCAGGGCGGGGGCCGCCCCCTCGTGGGACGTCAGCCACGCGTCCGTCGCGGCCAGCGTCGCCCGCCCGTCCTCGGCGGTCGGGAACGCCGGGAACAGACCCTTCACCACATCCATGGCGATCTGGATCGACCGCTCCTCCCACACCCGCTCGATCGCCGCGAAGTACTTCTCCGTGTACGGCGCCAGCAGCTCCCGCTGCGACGGCTGCACGAAGCCCGCGATCGTCGCCTCGACGAACGCGTTGGACAGCGCGTCCGACTCCACGACCTGCGCCCACGCCTGCGCCTTGACGGCCGCCGAGGGGCGGGCGGCGAGACAGCGGACCTGGTGCCGCTTGCCCGACGCGGTGTCGTCCCGGGCCAGCTCGGCGGCCACCGCGGACCCGTCCGTCACCCCGTGTGCGGTCAGCGGCTCCAGGAACGCCCAGCGCAGCTCCTGGTCGACCGTCAGACCCTCGATCTTCTCCGTACCGTCCAACAGGCCCCGCAACAGCGCCAGTTCCTCCGGCGCCGACGCCACCGACGCATAGAAACGCGCCCAGGCCAGCTGCTGCTCACTGCCGGGCTCGGCGTCCCGCAGATCCCGCTCCGCGATGTGCGCCAGCAGCTTCGCGCCGGTCTCGCGCCACCACGGCGGCGAGTAGTTGACCAGCGCCGAGTTCGCCCACGCGTGCAGCATCTGCAGCACACCGATGTCGGTCTCCCGGCGCCCGAACCGCATCACCAGGTCGATGAAGTCGGGCGCGAGCAGCAACGCGTCCCGCGTCATGTTCCACAGCGTCGACCAGCACAGGGCACGCGCCATCGGGTCGGTCAGCGCGCCGAGCCGGTCCCGCAGGGTGGCCAACGAGACCGCGTCGAAACGGGTCTTGGCGTACGTGAGGTCCTCGTCGTTGACGAGCACCAGCTCCGGCGCGTCCGCACCCGCCAGCTCCACCACGACCGTCCGCGGACCGTCGACGTCCACCTCGGCCCGCTCGTACCGGACGAGACGCGCGTCCTCCGTCCGGTAGAGGCCGACGACCACCCGGTGCGGGCGGAGTTCGGGGTGCGACTCGGCCGCTTCCTGGAGCACGGTCAGTTCGGCGATACGGCCGCCCTCCACGTCCAACACCACTTGCGGAGTGAGGGTGTTGACCCCGGCCGTCTGCAGCCACGACCGCGACCAGGACGCCATGTCCCGCCCGCTCGTCTCCTCCAACACCGACAACAGGTCACCGAGGCGCGTGTTGCCGTACGCGTTCCGCTTGAAGTAGCGGCGCGCGCCCTCCAGGAACGCGTCCTGGCCGACGTACGCCACCAACTGCTTCAGTACGGAAGCCCCCTTGGCGTACGTGATGCCGTCGAAGTTGAGCTTCGCGTCCTGGAGGTCGCGGATGTCGGCGGTGACCGGGTGCGTGGAGGGCAGCTGGTCGGCGCGGTAGGCCCACGCCTTGCGGCGGTTGGCGAAGCTGATCCACGCGTCGGTGAAGCGGGTCGCGCCGACGCTCGCGAACACCCCCATGAAGTCCGCGAAGGACTCCTTCAGCCACAGGTCGTCCCACCACTCCATGGTGACCAGGTCGCCGAACCACATGTGCGCCATCTCGTGCAGGAGCGTGTTGGCCCGGCCCGCGTACGACGCCTGCGTCACCTTGCCGCGGAAGATGTACTCCTCGCGGAAGGTGACGAGCCCCGGGTTCTCCATCGCGCCGAGGTTGTACTCGGGCACGAACGCCTGGTCGTACTTCCCGAACGGGTACGGGTAGTCGAAGTGGTCGTGGAAGAAGTCCAGCCCCTGCTTCGTCACCAGGAACACGTCGTCGGAGTCGAAGTACGGCGCCAGACCCCTGCGGCACATCGCGCCGAGCGGGATCTCCAGCGTCGTACCGTCGTCGAAGGTGCGGGAGTAGGAGTCCGTGACGTAGTGGTACGGGCCCGCAAGGAACGCCGTGATGTACGTCGAGATCGGCTTCGTCTCCGCGAACCTCCATACGCCGTCGGTCAGTTCACCGGCGCCGTTGCTCCACACCGTCCAGCCCTCGGGCGCCCGCACCTCGAAGCGGAACGGCGCCTTGAGGTCCGGCTGCTCGAAGTTGGCGAAGACCCGGCGCGAGTCGGCCGGCTCGTACTGGGTGTAGAGGTAGATCTCGCCGTCCTCGGGATCGACGAAGCGGTGCATGCCCTCGCCGGTACGGGAGTACGCGCACCGCGCGTCGACGATCAGCTCGTTCTCCGCGGCCAGGTCCTCCAGCTGGATCCGGGAGCCGTCGAAGACCTCGCCCGGGTCGAGATCCCTGCCGTTGAGCGACACGGCGGTCACGCCCGGCGCGATCAGGTCCGCGAAGCTCGCCGCGCCCGGCTCGGCGCAGCGGAACCGGATCGTGGTCACGGACCGGAACGTCCGCGGCCCGTCCCCGGCATCGTCGCCCACCGCCGAGCGCAGGTCGAGGGACACGTCGTACCCGTCGACGGACAGCAGTGCGGCCCGCTCCCGGGCCTCGTCGCGGGACAGATTCTCACCGGGCACGGAGGCACTCCCTCGGATGGTCTTCGCTGCAGGGTCAGGGCCGATCCTGCCATGTGCCCCTGACCGCGGGCACCGGGGAATGAGGTGGCGAGGGGCGGTGTTGCCGTGGGGAAACGGCTGTATTCCGAGGAGCGTCATGTCTGAGACCGCCAAGACCCCCGTGGACTTCTGGTTCGACCCCCTGTGCCCCTGGGCCTGGATGACCTCCCGGTGGGTGCTGGAAGTGGAGAAGGTCCGCGACATCGAGGTCCGCTGGCACATCATGAGCCTGGCGGTGCTCAACGAGCCCAAGATCGACGAGCTGCCCGAGGAGTACCGCGAGCTGCTCGCCACCAAGGCCTGGAAGCCGATCCGCGTGGTCACCGCCGTCTGGCAGAAGCACGGCGCGGACGCCCTCGGCCCGTTCTACACCGCCCTCGGCACCCGCATCCACAACAACGGCGAGGGCCCGACCGTCGAGGCCATCGTCGGCGCGCTCGCGGACGTCGGCCTGCCCGCCGACCTGATCGACTACGCCGACCAGGAGGACTTCGAGTTCGACGCCGAGCTGCGCGCCTCCCACAAGGAAGGCATCGACAAGGTCGGCCAGGACGTCGGCACCCCCGTCATCGCCGTCCCCGGCCCCGACGGCGAGCAGATTGCCTTCTTCGGCCCGGTCGTCACCCCCGCCCCCAAGGGCGAGGAAGCGGCCCGCCTCTGGGACGGCACCGTCGCGGTCGCGTCCGTTCCCGGCTTCTACGAGATCAAGCGCTCCCGCACCAAGGGCCCCGACTTCAGCAACCTGTAAGCACAGCGGCGCTCACTCCGGGGCGGCGGCCTTCTCCTCACGGAACTTCTCGGGGAGATCGCCGCCGCCGTGCTTGTTGTACGCCGGCTGGTACCGCACACAGCCCTTGACGGCGCAGCGCCACAGATCCCCCACGTAGTGCCGGGGCCCCTTCTCCTCACGGACGGCGGCCTTCTCGCCGTCGGCCATCTTCTGGAAGTCCTGCCACCCAAGACAGTTCGGGCACCACCGTCGAAGTACCGCCATGAACTCCTCCTCGCCACACACGGCCAGGCCGGTAGTACACCGCGAATCGCAGGCGCCCGCCCCCGAAATCACCGGCTCCGGTGGCGAGCCGCCGCCAGCCGCGCCAGATGGTCCTCGTACCCCTTCGCGTAGTACGCGGCCCGCCCCGCGTCCGGCTCGACCACCTCCGTCGGCCGCGTCCAGGCCTCCGCGTCCAGCGGAACCCCGTACCGCTCGGCCGCCGCGAGAGATCGGAAGAGCGTCG
>NZ_JAWOAI010000690.1:0-4328 GCF_033194735.1 Streptomyces sp. W16 | reverse complement strand
ACGAGAAGGGTGGTCACCGGGTGGTCGCTCCTTGCGTCGCGGTGGCGGAGAGGGCGTTGGCCGGCGCCGGGGGTTCGGCCAGTACGCGGCGCATGTCCCGTACCGCCTGCCAGGTGCCGCGCCAGGTCCCGGTGACCTTGGAGACGCCGGTGCGCGGCAGATACGGCACGTCGTGCTCGGCGACGCGCAGACCCGCGTCGGCGGCCCGAACCACCATCTGGAGCGGATAGCCGCTGCGGCGGTCCGTGAGGCCGAGTGCGAGCAGATCCGCGCGGCGGGCGGCCCGCAGCGGGCCGAGGTCGTGCAGTCGCAGCCCCGTGCGGCGGCGCAGCATCCGGGCCAGCGCGAGATTGCCCGCCCGGGCATGCGCGGGCCAGGCCCCGGGCCCCTGTGGCCGGCGTCGCCCGAGCACGAGATCGGCCTCGCCGTCGTGTACCTCGCGTACGAAGCGCGCCAGCAGGGACGGGTCGAGCGAGGCGTCGCAGTCGCAGAAGCACACGATGTCCGCGGTGGCGGCCAGCAGCCCGGCATGGCAGGCGGCGCCGAACCCGCGGCGCTCCTCCCGTACGACGGTGGCACCGAGGCTGTGCGCGAGTGCAGCCGAACCGTCCGTGGATCCGTTGTCCACGACCAGTGCGCGCCAGCCTCGCGGGATGCGGGCCAGTACCCAGGGCAGGGCCTCGGCCTCGTTCAGACAGGGGAGGACCACGTCGACGGGCGCCGGGTCCGGTTCTGGTGGGGGAGAGGTCGTCACGGCTTTCACCCTACGAGCGCGAAACCGGCATACCGGACTTCGGTTCCTTACGAAACACGGACGTCCGGGCAGCGGGTTCGAGAGGCGGGCGCGGCCGGTGGGACCCTGGACGACATGCAGCAACCGTACGAATCCCCAGGTGCCGTACCCGCCGCGAGCGGGCACGCGAACCCGATGCGCGTCCTCGTGGTCGACGACGACCCGACCGTCGCCGAGATCGTCTCCGGATACCTCGACCGCGCCGGATACGTCGTGGACCGCGCCGAGGACGGTCCGGGCGCGCTCGCCCGGGCCGCCGCGCACTGGCCGGACCTGGTGGTCCTCGACCTGATGCTGCCCGGCATGGACGGACTGGAGGTGTGCCGCCGGCTGCGCGGCCACGGACCCGTGCCGGTCATCATGCTCACCGCGCGCGGCGACGAGGACGACCGGATCCTGGGCCTGGAGGTCGGTGCCGACGACTACGTCACCAAGCCGTTCAGCCCACGCGAACTCGTCCTCCGCGTGGAGTCCGTGCTGCGCCGCAGCGGCCCCCCGGCCGTGACCCGCCCGTTGAGCTCGGCGGGACTGACCGCCGACCCCGCCGCCCGCCGCGCCACCAAGAACGGCGCCGAACTCGCCCTCACCCTGCGGGAGTTCGACCTCCTCGCCTTCTTCCTACGACACCCCGGGCGGGCCTTCAGCCGGGAGGATCTGATGCGGGAGGTGTGGGGCTGGGACTTCGGCGACCTGTCGACCGTCACCGTGCATGTACGACGGCTGCGCGGCAAGGTCGAGGACGATCCCGCCAGACCCCGCCTGATCCAGACGGTGTGGGGCGTCGGCTATCGCTTCGAGCCCGCTCGCACCGGCTCGGTAGAGGAGGGCTGATCATGCGCGACATGCTGCTCATCGCCCTGTTCGCCTTTCTGGGCGCCGCCGGGGCCGGGGTGCTCGGCGCGGGCGCGCTGTGGCTGCTGCGCCGGCGGTCGCTCACCGCGTCCGTGTCCGTGGTCGCCGCGGTCGCGGTGACGGCGATGTTCGCGGGCACGCTGGCGGTGGCGCAGGCGATGTTCCTGTCCTCGCACGACCTGTCCGTCGTCACCACGGTCGTCGCCATGGCGGCCGTGGTCTCCCTGGTCACCGCGCTACTGCTCGGCCGCTGGGTCGTCGCCGGCAGCCGTGAACTCGCCCGCGCGGCAAGGGACTTCGGTGACGGCGGTGACTTCTCCGCACCCGAGGGCCCGGCGACGGCCGAACTGGCCGACCTGAGCCGGGAGTTGGCCGCGACCAGCGCCAAGCTCGCCGAATCCCGCGACCGTGAACGCGCGTTGGAGTCCTCGCGGCGCGAGCTCGTCGCCTGGATCTCCCACGACCTGCGCACCCCGCTCGCCGGTCTGCGCGCGATGTCCGAGGCCCTGGAGGACGGGGTCGCCGCCGACCCCGACCGCTATCTGCGCCAGATCCGCACCGAGGTCGAACGCCTCAACGACATGGTCGGCGACCTCTTCGAACTCTCCCGCATACACGCCGGGACGCTCACGCTCTCCCCGTCCCGGATGTCGCTCTACGACCTGATCGGCGACGCCCTCGCGGGGGCGGACCCGCTCGCCCGCGAGCACGGGGTGCGGCTGGTCGGCGACCGGATCGTGGCGGTGCCGGTCGAGGTGGACGGCCGGGAGATGAGCCGGGTGCTGGGGAACCTGCTGGTCAACGCGATCCGGCGGACACCGGCCGACGGCACGGTCGCGGTCGCCGCGGAGCGGTCCGCCGAGGGTGTGGTGCTGTCCGTGACGGACGGCTGCGGCGGTATCCCGGAGGAGGATCTGCCGCGGGTCTTCGACACCGGGTGGCGCGGCACCCACGCGCGGACACCCCCGGCGGGGGCCGGCCTGGGGCTGGCGATCGTGCGCGGGATCGTGGAGGCCCACCAGGGGCGGGCCGCCGTACGCAACGTGTCCGGCGGCTGCCGCTTCGAGGTGACACTGCCGATGGCCGAGGGGTGAACGCCGGGGGCGTCCCCGGCCATCGGCCGGTCGGCTACCGCTCCCCGCGCAGCTTCGACACCGCGAACTCGCGCATCCCCTCCGGGAACGCGACCTCGGCCTTCCAGCCCAGCTCGGCCCGCAGCCGTGAGGAGTCCGCCGTGATGTGGCGGACGTCGCCGAGCCGGTACTCCCCGGTCACCACCGGCACGGGCCCGCCGTACGCGGCGGCCAGCACCCGCGCCATCTCGCCGACCGTGTGCGGGTCCCCGCTGCCGGTGTTGTACGCGGTCAGCGCCCCCTCTTGGGGCTCGGACTCCAGCGCCGCCACGTTGGCCGCCGCGACATCCCGTACGTGCACGAAGTCCCGCCGCTGGCCGCCGTCCTCGAACACCCGGGGGGCCTCACCACGGGCGAGCGCGGACCGGAAGTAGGAGGCGACCCCGGCGTACGGGGTGTCGCGCGGCATCCTCGGGCCGTACACGTTGTGGTAGCGCAGCGAGACGGCCGAACCGCCCGTGGAGCGCGCCCACGCCGATGCCAGATTCTCCTGCGCCAGCTTGGTCGTCGCGTACACGTTACGAGGGTCTACCGGAGCGTCCTCACCCACCAGCCCCGGCGTCAACTGCTCGCCGCAGCGCGGACATCGGGGCTCGAAGCGTCCCGCGTCCAGATCGGCCACGGCCCGGGGGCCCGGCCGCACCGGCCCGTGCCATTCGCAGGCGTAGGAGCCCTCGCCGTAGACGACCATCGACCCGGCGAGCACCAGCCGGCGCACGCTCGCGGCGGCCATGGCGGTGAGCAGCACCGCCGTACCGAGGTCGTTGTGCGAGACGTAGTCGGGCGCGTCGCCGAATCCCGTGCTCAGTCCGACCATCGCCGCCTGATGGCATACGGCGTCCACACCCCGCAGTGCTGGGGCGACCGCCTCACTGTCGCGTACGTCCGGGCCGTCGCGCAGGTCGAACACGACTGCCTCGTGTCCGCGCGCGGTCAGCGCCTCGACTACATGGGACCCGATGAATCCGGCACCGCCGGTGACCAGTACTCGCATGCGCCACACGCTAGGACCGCGCACCCACCGCGCGGCAGCGTCACGCCCGCCATGTCACCGGTCCGTAAGACCCGCTCAGCACCTCTGCGGCGCTTGTCACCCGGGCGGCATCCCCGTGGTTCCGGTGAGGCCCGCCCGCTGCGCGATCAGGGCGGCCTGCACCCGGTTGTCGAGGCCGAGGCGGGTGAGGACGCGGTTGACACGGCTCTTCACGTTCGCCTCGCTGAGCCCGAGATCCGAGGCGATCCGGGAGTTGGACAGGCCGCGCGCGACCAGGACGAGAACCTGCAGCTCGCGCTCGGTGAGCAGTTCCGTCAGTGCGGGCTCGCCGGGAGTCGGGGCCGGTGCGTCGGGGAGGAGCGCGGTCGGCAGCGCGGTCAGTGTGCCGATGAGCCGGCGGGTGACGCTGGGCGCGAGCACCGGCTCTCCGCCGACCGCCGCGTGCAGGGCGCGGGCGAGGTCGTCGGGGTGACTGTTCTTCAGCAGGAAGCCGTCCGCGCCCGCGCGAAGGGCCGCGTGCACGTACTCGTCGAGGTCGAACGTGGTGAGGACGACG
>NZ_JAWOAI010000689.1:0-4333 GCF_033194735.1 Streptomyces sp. W16 | reverse complement strand
GGCCCGCGTGACGGTCGCCGCGGCGGCCTCCCGGCACGCGACGGTCATCGAGGTGCGCGCGCACGACGCCCCCGGACTGCTGCACCGCATCGGCCGGGCGCTGGACGAGGCGAAGGTCCGGGTCCGCAGCATGCACGTCAGCACCCTGGGCTCGAACGCGGTGGACGCCTTCTACGTCACCGGCGCGGAGGGCACGCCCCTGCCGGGGGAGGAGGCCACGGCCGTGGCGCGGAAACTGGAGGAGACGCTGCGGGCATGACCTCTGGGGCATGTTGCACGTTGACCCGATGCTCCCCGCTGTCGCGGGGGTGGTCCGCTGCGCGGCAACGGGCGGCACTCTGAGGCCGCCTGCTCCTCGCAGGCGCGGGGTTTTGCTCGTCCCCGCCCGTTGAACCCACCGGGCGGGGACGATTGTCTTGCGCGGCCGGATACCCTGGAAGACGCCCACACTGCCCCCGACTCCGAGGACCGACTCCGCCGTGTTCGATACTCTCTCCGATCGCCTTTCAGCGACCTTTAAGAACTTGCGCGGCAAGGGGCGCTTGAGCGAAGCGGACATCGACGCCACGGCGCGCGAAATCCGCATCGCGCTCCTCGAAGCCGACGTTGCCCTGCCCGTCGTCCGTACGTTCATCAAGAACGTCAAGGAGCGTGCCCTCGGCGCCGACCTCAACAGGGCGCTGAACAACCCGGCCCAGCAGGTCGTGAAGATCGTCAACGAGGAACTCGTCACGATCCTCGGCGGCGAGACCCGGCGCCTGCGCTTCGCCAAGAACCCGCCGACCGTGATCATGCTCGCGGGTCTGCAGGGTGCCGGTAAGACGACCCTCGCGGGCAAGCTCGGCAAGTGGCTCAAGGACCAGGGGCACTCGCCGCTGCTCGTCGCCGCCGACCTCCAGCGCCCCAACGCGGTGAACCAGCTGAGCGTCGTCGCCGAGCGCGCCGGAGTCGCGGTCTACGCGCCCGAGCCGGGCAACGGCGTCGGGGACCCGGTCAAGGTAGCCAAGGACTCCATCGAGTTCGCGAAGTCCAAGGTCCACGACATCGTGATCGTGGACACCGCGGGCCGCCTCGGCATCGACCAGGAACTGATGCAGCAGGCCGCGGACATCCGCGACGCCGTCTCGCCCGACGAGATCCTGTTCGTCGTCGACGCGATGATCGGCCAGGACGCGGTCAACACCGCCGAGTCCTTCCGCGACGGCGTCGGCTTCGACGGCGTGGTGCTCTCCAAGCTCGACGGCGACGCCCGCGGTGGTGCGGCCCTGTCGATCGCCTCCGTCACCGGCAAGCCGATCATGTTCGCGTCGAACGGCGAGAAGCTCGACGACTTCGACGCCTTCCACCCGGACCGGATGGCCTCCCGCATCCTCGACATGGGTGACCTGCTCACCCTGATCGAGCAGGCGGAGAAGACGTTCAGCCAAGAAGAGGCCGAGAAGATGGCCTCCAAGCTGGCGTCCAAGAAGGGCCAGGACTTCACCCTCGACGACTTCCTGTCCCAGATGGAACAGGTCAGGAAGATGGGCAGCATCAGCAAGCTGCTCGGCATGCTCCCCGGCATGGGCCAGATCAAGGACCAGATCAACAACCTGGACGAGCGCGACGTCGACCGCACGGCCGCCATCATCAAGTCGATGACCCCGGGCGAGCGCGCCGAGCCGACCATCATCAACGGCTCGCGCCGCGCCCGTATCGCCAAGGGCTCCGGCGTCGAGGTCAGCGCCGTCAAGGGCCTGGTCGAGCGGTTCTTCGAGGCCCGCAAGATGATGTCCCGCATGGCCCAGGGCGGCGGAATGCCCGGCATGCCGGGGATGCCGGGCATGGGCGGCGGCCCCGGCCGCACCAAGAAGCAGCCCAAGCAGGCCAAGGGCAAGCAGCGCTCCGGCAACCCGATGAAGCGCAAGCAGCAGGAGCTGGAGGAGGCGCAGCGCCGCGAGGCGGGTGCGCAGGGAGGCAACCCGCTCGGGCTGCCCCAGCAGGGCGCCCAGGACTTCGAGCTCCCGGACGAGTTCAAGAAGTTCATGGGCTGAGCTTCGGCAAGTCCATGCACTGAGTTCACCCTCTGCACATGCCAAGGGTTGGTCCATGTCGTAACGTCCCGATATGACCAACCCTGCGCCGCCGCGCAAGTCGCCCGATCAGCCCTGGCGTACGGAAGGCACCCCGGACGAGCCCCCGAAGCCGTCGCCGGGTGGGAAGAAGATGCGCGGCGGCTGGTGGAGTCTGATCCTCACCGCGCTGGTCGTGTACCTCGTCGCGAACCTCATCCTCTCCTTCTTCAATGAGGGCGACGAGCCGACGATCTCCTACACGGAGTTCAGCAAGCAGGTCGACGCGGGCAACGTCACCAAGATCTACGCCAAGGGCAACGCGATCCAGGGCCAGCTCAAGAAGGGCCAGGACAACCCGGACGGCGGCGGCAAGTACACCAAGTTCGACACCGAGCGGCCGACCTTCGCGGACGACCAGCTCTGGGAGGACCTGACCAAGCACAACGTCACGGTCACGGCGGAACCGGTCGTACAGCACCGTAGTTTTCTGGCCAATCTCCTGATCTCGCTGGCCCCGATGCTGCTCCTGGTCGTCCTGTGGCTCTTCATCGCGCGGCGGATGAGCTCGGGGCTCGGCGGCGCGGGCGGCATGCTCGGCCGCAAGGCCCCGCCGAAACCGGTCGAGCTGGAGCCGGGCAAGCAGCGCACGACCTTCGAGGACGTCGCCGGCATCGACGAGGTCGAGGGCGAACTGAACGACGTCGTCGACTTCCTCAAGAACCCCGACGAGTACCGCAGGATGGGCGCCAAGATGCCCCGGGGCGTGCTGCTCGCGGGCCCGCCCGGCACCGGCAAGACGCTGCTCGCGCGAGCGGTCGCGGGGGAGGCGGGGGTGCCGTTCTTCTCGGCCTCGGCCTCCGAGTTCATCGAGATGATCGTCGGTGTCGGCGCCTCACGCGTGCGTGAACTGTTCGCGGAGGCCCGCAAGGTGGCCCCCTCGATCATCTTCATCGACGAGATCGACACCATTGGCCGGGCCCGCGGCGGCGGCAGCGGCATGGGCGGTCACGACGAGCGCGAGCAGACCCTGAACCAGATCCTCACCGAGATGGACGGCTTCTCCGGCTCCGAGGGCGTCATCGTCATCGCCGCGACCAACCGCGCGGACGTCCTGGACCCGGCCCTGACCCGCCCCGGCCGCTTCGACCGGGTGGTCATGGTCTCGCCGCCCGACCGGGGTGGCCGCGAGGCGATCCTGGAGATCCACACCCGCGAGATCCCGCTCGCGAAGGACGTGAACCTCGCCCAGGTCGCCCGTACGACCCCGGGCATGACCGGCGCCGAACTCGCCAACCTCGCCAACGAGGCCGCCCTCCTCGCCGTCAAGCGCAAGCAGGACCAGGTCACCCAGTCCGACCTTTCGGAAGCCCTGGAGAAGGTCCAACTGGGCGCCGAACGCCCGCTGGTGATGCCCGAGGAGGAGCGCCGGCGCACCGCCTACCACGAGAGCGGCCACGCCCTCCTCGGCATGCTCCAGCCCGGCGCCGACCCGGTCCGCAAGATCACCATCGTCCCGCGCGGGAGGGCACTCGGCGTCACCCTCTCCACGCCGGACGCGGACAAGTACGCGTACACCGAGGAGTACCTGCGCGGCCGGATCATCGGCGCCCTCGGCGGCATGGCCGCGGAACAGGTCGTCTACGGGGTGATCACGACCGGCGCCGAGAACGACCTCGAACAGGTCACCAACATCGCGCGCGGCATGGTCGCCCGCTGGGGCATGAGCGAGCGCGTCGGCCGCCTCTCCGCCCTCCCCAGCGACGCCCAGCAGGCCTACGGCCTCGCAGCGGCCCCGGGGACCCTCGACGTGATCGACCACGAGATGCGCCGCATCGTCGACGAGTGCTACGACGAGGCCCTCCGCAAACTCCGCGACCACCGCGGCCAGTTGGACTCGCTCGCCGAAGCCCTCCTGGAGAACGAGACCCTGGAGGAGACGGACGCGTACCGCATCGCGGGCGTCACCCGCCTCTTCAAGGAAGAGCCGTAGTCATCCTCAGGTCGTACGCGCGATCAGATACCGGAAGACGTTCGGCATCCACACCGTGCCGTCCTGCCGCCGATACGGATGCAACGCCTCCGCCAACTCCTTCTCCACCTGCACCTGATCCGTCGCGACGATCGCCGAGTCGAAGAGCCCCGTCGACAGCAGCCCTCGTACGGCGCTCTCGACGTCGGCGTACCCGAAGGGGCAGGCCACCCGGCCCGAGCCGTCCGGCCTGAGGCCCGCGCGATGGGCGACCTCCTCCAGGTCGTCGCGCAGGACCGGGCGCGGGCTG
>NZ_JAWOAI010000688.1:0-4349 GCF_033194735.1 Streptomyces sp. W16 | reverse complement strand
GCCCGGCGAGCGCGGCGCCGCCGCCCAGGGTGATGACGAGGACCGCGCCGAGCGTGGCGCCGTAGGAGAAGCCCAGCACGATGGGATCGGCCAGCGGGTTGGAGACGACGGTCTGCAGGACCGCGCCCGAGACGGCCAGGGCCGCGCCGACGAGGGCTGCCAAGACCACGCGGGGCGTGCGGAAGTTCCACACGATCTGGTCGAGCGCGGGGTCGGCGGGTGCAGCCCCGACGCCGGTGACGTGGTGCAGGACGATCGTCCACACGTCACCGAGCGGGATGGTGACCGCGCCGATGCTGATCGCCACGATCATTGTGGCGATCAGCGCGAAGGGCAGGAGCGTGAAGGCCAGCGGGACCCTGACCCGGCTCAGAACGCGTCCGGGTGCAGTGCCTTGGCGATCTTCTCCACGGCCAGGTCGTTGCTGGGGCCGAGGTACATCGAGTCGGACAGTGTCACGTACGTGTTGTTCTCGGCGGCCGGCCACTGGGGGAACTCCTTCAGCAGTTTCTTGGCGTAGGCCGCCGGGTTCGGGTCGTTGTAGCCGATGACGACGAGCGCGTCGACGTCGGTGGCGGCCACCTTCTCCTTGCTCAGGTCGGCGAAGGAGGTCTTGGAGGCGTTCTCGAAGGCGTTGGTGCCGCCGGCCTTGGCGAGGATGTCGTTGTAGATGCCCTTGGCGACGACCGAGCTGAAGTCGTTGCCGCCCATGGACATGTTGGAGAACAGCACCATGACCTTGGGAGCCTTCGTCTCCCCCTTGACCTTCGCCGAGACGGCCGCGATGTTCGTCCTGGAGGCGGCGATCAACTTCTCTGCCTTGTCAGCGGCGTTGAAGACCTTGCCCATGTCGCGCAGCAGCGTGTAGCTGTCGGCGATGGTCATCTTCGAGGTGTCCTGGTCGCAACCCTGCGGGGAGACATAGCTGTTGGCGCCGACGGCCTTCAACTGGTCCCTGGTGGCGAAGCCGTTCTTCTCGTCGAAGCCGTACGAGGTGGTCGACAGGACGAGATCGGGGCGCAGGCCGAGCATGGCCTCGCGCGGGATGTCGTAGGCGTCGTTGAGTTTCACGTTCCCGGTGGGCAGGGCCTTGATGGCGGCGGCGCGGCCCGCGACCTCGGACATGCCGTAGGTCTGCTGGCTGGCGACGATCTTGTTCTGGAGGCCGAGGGCGAGGAGGGTGGAGACCTCGGCGACGGAGGCGCCGTTCATGACGACGACCCGGCTGGGGGCCTTTTTGAAGGTCTCGGTCTGTCCGCAGTTCTCCAGGGTCACCGGGTAGCCGGTCCTCGACACGGCGGCCTCGGTCGTCGTGCCGCTCGCCGCGTCGTCGTCCGAGGAGTCACCGCATGCCGCCGTGAGGAGGCAGAGGGCTGCGGCCAGGGCGGTGACGACCGGCCGGTTGATCGACATGCGGGCTCCTTGTGTACGGGGTCTGTTCATGGGCTGAAGGGTTTTCCGTTGCAGTAGTCGGGGCGAGGCGGTCACGGGTTCCCGTCAAGTCCCGTCCGTCTGGCGGGTGTTGCCGGGGCGGGCAGCACACCCGCGGTGACGCAGTGGTCCAGGTGGCCGAAGACCAGGTCCCGGTCGGTCGGCGGGCTGGTGATGCCGCTGCCTTCCAGGCCGGTACGGACGTTGTCGGCCCGGATGTGGCCGAGGCGCAGGTCGGTCGGCGCGGCCCGGTCGGCGGAGTCGAAGAAGGCGAGCGTCGTGACGGCGACGTCGGCCGTGCGGGGCAGCTGCTCACGCCAGCGCGCCAGCGGCAGCCGCCGTAGCGGATAGCCGTATTCGTCCACCCAGGCGTAGACGTCACCGAGCCGTACCCGGGGCAGGGTCGCGTGGTGGAAGACCGGACCGGCCGCACGGCCGGGGGTGAGACAGAGGTGGACGAGGGACCGGGCCACGAAGTCCACGGGCGTCCAGACCTCGTCCTCGAACAGGTCGGGGACGATCCCGGCGGGGATACCGGCGCGCAGCACGCTCCACAGGAAGTCCCGCTCGTTGACGTGCCCCGTGCCGGAGGAACCGACCACCCGGCCCAGGCGGTGCACGGTCACCGGAAGACCGCGCTCGGCCGCCTGCTCCAGCAGCCGTTCCGAGGCCCACTTCGACTGCTGGTAGCCGTAGCGCAGTCCCTCGTGCGGCGGCAGGAACGCCTCCGGCACCTCGGGGCTGTGGCTGGCGGGCGGGGCCACGGACAGGGTGGAGACGTAGTGGAGGGGTGTCGTGCGTACGGCGGCCAGGCGCAGCAGTTGACGGGTGGACTCTGTGTTGGCCGCGCGCAGGGTGGCGTAGTCACGCATGATGCTGACGGTCGCGGCGTTGTGGAAGATCGCGTCGCAGGTCGCGGCGAGATCGGAGAGCGCGTCGCGACTCAGGTCGAAGTCGGGGCGGGCGAGGTCGGCGGGGAGGGCGGTGACCCGATGGCGTGCCCGCTCGTCGAGGACGATGCCGTGGAGGTCAAGGGCTCGGTGGATGCGGGCAGTTGCCTCGGCCTGGCCGCGGGCCCGCACCGTGCAGACGATCTCGGCCGCTGTGGCGGTGAGGAGTTGTGCCAGTAGGTGGGTGCCGACGAAGCCGGTCGCGCCGGTGAGGAGGATGCGGCGGGGGGCCTTGTCCGGGGCGCGGCTGATGCCGGGGCGGATGCCCGGGTCGAGGGCTGCGTCGGCGAGGAGGGCCGGCGGGAGTCCTGCCGGTGTGGACGGTGGTTGGGCGTTCTCGCCGAGGAAGTCGGCCAGTGCGGCGGCGGTGGGGTATTGGAAGAGCCACGCGACCCGGATGTCGCGGCCGAGTTCGGCACCGAGCCGGTTGGCCGCCTGGATGGCCTGGAGGGAGTGGGCGCCCAGGTCGAAGACGTCGTCGTCCACGGCGAGGGTGTCCGCGCCGAGGATCTGTCGCCAGACACCGGTGACGGTCCGCTCAAGGGGGCTGCCGGTGGTGGGGAGTTGGGGCGCGGATGTCCGGCTCAGGGCGGCCCGGTCGATCTTCCCCGAGCTCGTGCGGGGCAGCCGGTCGAGGAGGTCGACCGCGGAGGGGATCATCGCGGCGGGCAGCCTGGTCCGCAGGTGTTCCCTGATCTCGGACGCGGACGGCGCCGGTGGTTCGGCGACCAGGTGGGCGGCCAGACGCCGGGTGCCGTCGGGGAGGATCCGGCCCACGACGACAGCCTCCCGGATGCGCGGGTGGGTGAGGAGGGCGCTCTCGACCTCGGCGGGCTGGACACGGTGGCCGCTGATCTTGAACTCGTCGTCCGCCCGCCCCAGGAAACGGAGTTGGCCGTCCTCGCCGACGTCGACCAGGTCGCCGGTGCGGTAGGCGCGGGGGGCGCCGGGAAGTGCGTCGAGGGGTGCGAAGCGGGAGCTGTCCGGTACTTCGCCCCGGTAGCCACGGGCCAGGGCGGCGCCCAGCAGATACAGCTCGCCGTCGACGACGGCTGCCCGGATGCCGGGCAGCGGCAGGCCGATCGGGACGTCACCGGAGTCGAGGGCGGGGTCGTGGAGGTCGGCGACCGTGGCGACCACGGTGGCCTCGGTCGGCCCGTAGGTGTTCAGCAACGCCACCGACGTACCGACGGCCTTGCGCCAGCGGTCGACCCTTTCGGGCAGGGCCGCCTCACCGCCGATGACGACGGTCCGCACGCCCTCGGGCAGCGCGCCGGCGCCGGTCGAGAGCGCGTAGGCCACCTCGTGCCAGTAGGCGGTGGGCAGATCCAGCACGTTCACGCGCAGGCGGGCGCACTCCTCCAGGAAGCGCGGTACCGATTCGGTCATGTCGTCGGCGCCGATCACCAAGGTGCCGCCGGCGCACAGGGTCAGGAAGAGTTCCTCCACGCTCGCGTCGAAGTGCGGCGGGGCGAACTGCAGGACGCGGTCCTCGCGTTGGATGCCGTAGCGGTGTGTGGCCGCCGCGACGAAGTGCGCCAGCGCGCCGTGCTCGATCTCGACGCCCTTGGGGCGGCCGGTGGAACCCGAGGTGTGCAGTACGTACGCGAGCCCGGCCGGACCGGGAGCGGACGGCACGGTGGAGGCGACGGACTCGGAATCCGGCCGGTGCGGCAGGAGTACGGCGTGGTCCGGGAAGTCGGCCACGCGGTCGCCGGTGGTCACCACGAGCGCAGGAGCGGCGTCGGCCAGGAGGTGGGCGGTGCGGTCCGCGGGGGCCTTCGGGTCGAGGGGGCAGTAGGCGGCGCCTGCCAGCAGGACGCCCAGGATGGTGGCGACCGCGTCGATGCCCCGGGGCAGGGCCACCGCGACCACGTCGCCGTGGCCGACACTTCGGGCGGCCAGTCGGCGGGCCATCTCGCTCGCGGTGCCGAGGAGTTGGGCATAGGTGAGCCTGTCCCCCGCGTG
>NZ_JAWOAI010000687.1:0-4355 GCF_033194735.1 Streptomyces sp. W16 | reverse complement strand
ACCCAGGTGCCCGCGCCCCGGCCACTGCGCAGATACCCCTCCGCCGTCAACTGCTCGTACGCCTCCGTGACCAGGCCTCGCGACACCCCGAGGTCCGCCGCCAGGTCCCGGCTGGACGGCAACCGCGTGCCCGGCGCCAGCTGCTCTGTACGCACCGCCTCGCGCAACGCGGCTTGAAGCGAACGGCCACGCGTGCGTGCCGGTGCCGACACGGCGGGCAACAGCAGTTCCCACGCGGCGGAACCCGTCAGACCCTCCAGACCGTTCGGCCCCTCTGGATCGTTCGGCCCCTCCGGATTGGTCCGCGATGACGTCATGGAAGTGGACCTTAAACCGGACCGCCACGCTCCCTAGCGTCGCCGCCATGACCGCAACCACCGCCCGCGGCGCCCCACTCGCCGCCTTCGCCTGTGTTCTCGTCGGCGCGTCCTTCACCGCCAACAGCGTTCTCGGCCACTACCCGTACGCGGGCGGCCAGTTCCTGCGGTACGGCCTCGCCTGTCTGCTGCTGCTCCCCTTCACCGGCAAGGACGCGACGACCAGGCTGCGTGCGCTCACGCCACGTCAATGGGTGCGACTCGCACTGCTCGCGGCCATCGGCATGGTCGGCTTCAACCTGGCCGTCATCGCCGCCGAACACAGCGCCGAACCGGCCGTCCCGGGCGTCTTCGTGGGCTGCGCTCCCGTGGCCGTCGCGACCCTCGTTCCGCTTCTGGAGGGACGCCGGCCGCGCAGGATCGTGCTCTACGGGGCGTCGCTCGTCGCCGTCGGCGCGTTCACCGTCCAGGGGTGGGGGCGTACGGACGCCGCCGGAATCACCTTCTCCGGGTGCGCACTTGCGGGGGAGGTGGGCTTCGCGGTGCTCGCGGTGCCCGTGCTGCGGCCCCTGGGGCCGCGGTTGTTGTCGGCCACGGTGTGCGGTGTGGCCGCGATCGAGGCGGCGGCGGCCGGGCCGGTGATCGACGGGAGCGCCTGGCTGCGGCGCCCCGATGCCACCGAGGCCGCCGCGCTGCTGTGGCAGGCGGCGGTCGTCACGGTCGTCGGCTTCGTGTGCTGGTACATGGGCCTGCAACGGATCGGCGCGGAGCGCGCCACGCTCTTCTCCGGCCTCATCCCGGTCGCGGCGGCCGGTACCGCGCCGCTCGTCGGAACGGGCTCCTACGGGGCCGCCCAGGCCGCAGGCAGCGCCCTCGTCGGCGCCGGAGTGGCCCTGGGATCAGGTGCGTTGACGCGGTTCCCGGGCCGGTCAGCGGCTGCCGTCGAGGATGACCCGCGCGACCAGCGCCGGGTCGTCGCTCATCGGGCAGTGCCCGCAGCCGGGCAGCCGCACGAGCCGCGCACGCGGGATCAAGTGCTTGGCGCGGACCCCCTGGCGGCGCAGCAGCAGCCGGTCCTGGGTGCCCCAGGCCACGGTGACCGGCAGGCCGGGGACGTCGTCGGTGAACTGGACGGTCGTACCGGCCCGGAGCGTGTCGTCGAACCCGGGGGCGTTGACCAGCGCGAGCGTCTCGGCGACCACGGCCTCGGGTGAACGGCGGCCGGGCCGGGCGTAGATGGTGCTCGTCAGGGCGGTGCGGCCGGCCGCCGTGCGCGACAGGCGCTCGACCATCGGGAGCGGCATGCTGCGGGCGATCCGCCGCATGGTGAGCAGCACCCCGAAGGCGTAGCGGCGCTCGGCCTGGGACCAGAACCCGGCCGGGGAGAGGGCGGTGACGGACCGTACGACCTTCTCGCGGCCCAGCTCCAGGGCCAGCAGACCGCCGAGGGAGTTGCCCGCGATGTGCGGACGTTCGAGCCCCAGCGCCTCGCAGAACGCGCTGAAGACGGCGGCCGTCGTGGACAGGTCGTAGGTCAGCCCCTCCGGCAACGCGGGGGAGGCGCCGAACCCGGGCAGGTCCACGGCGATCACGTCCCGCTCGGTCGCCAGAATGTCCACCACCGGGTCCCAGGCCTGCCGGTGATGACCGATGCCGTGCAGCAGGAGCAGCGGTTCGCCGCTGCCCACGCGCGCGTAGGACAGGGTCACGGTCCGCGGGCCGTGCGGAGAGGGGACCGGGAAGGAGACGGTGGCGGACATGGGGATGCTCCTCGTCTGGACTCGCTGACAGACGCCGTACAGGCCGTGTAGACAGCTTGTCAGCAAAAGCTACCGACCGGTAGCCCCCATCGTCGGGTACCTCGCGGACCTCAACGCGCGCTGCGCACCTCAAGGTTGAACTCGCCGTGCCCGAGGGTCCGGAACAGGTTCACCCACAGCGGCAGCATCATCTCCACGGCGCGCGCCGACTCGATGCCGCCCAGGTCCAGCACCCGGCGCGCGGGCCAGCCGAACTCCCCGAGCAGGCCCGTCACCTGCGCTTTGGCGTCCGCGTCTTCGCCGCACACGAACACCTGGTGCTCGCCCGGCACGAGTGAAGGGTCCACCATCACCTGGCAGTTCACGGTGTTGAGGGACTTCACCACGCGCGCGTGCGGGAAGGCGCGCTGGATCTGCTCACCCACACTGTCCGACTCCACCGGCGACAGCCTGAGCCGGCCGTCCTCGAACGCTAGAGGATTGGAGACATCGAGGACGACCTTGCCGTCGAGATGCTCCGCCCCGGCCGCCTCCAACGCGGCGAGCGCCACCCGGCCGCCCACCGCGTTCACGATCACCTCGCCCGCCGCGGCGGCCTCCGCGAATGTACCGGCACCCGCTCCGGCACCCGCGCTCTCGGCCCACTTCGCGGCGGCCGGATTGTCCTTCGTGCGCGAGCCCAGGGTCACCTGGTGCCCCAACTCGACCAACTTGCCGCCCAGGGCCTGGCCGACCTCGCCCGTACCCAGCACCGCGTACCGCATCGCCACCTCCGGAAGGGGCCGCCGGACGCCCGTCGGCCCGTGGCCAATTCTGCTCCGGGACACACGTTTTGCTCCTGGACAGGGCCGCACGCGTCGCATGGGATAGGACCGTGACCACCGACACGCCGACCGACGTCTTCGAAGACCACCGCTCCGTCCTCATGGGAGTCGCCTACCGCATGCTCGGGCGGGTGGCCGACGCCGAGGACGTGGTCCAGGAAGCCTGGCTGCGCTGGTCCGGAGCCGACCACCGCGCGGTCCGCGAACCGCGCGCCTACCTGGTGCGCGTCACCACCCGCCTCGCGATCGACCGGCTGCGCCAGATCAAGGCGCGCGGTGAGACCTATGTCGGCCCCTGGCTGCCCGAGCCGTACGTGACCGACTTCGGGGACACCGTCGAGGACACCGCGGAACGCGCCGTGCTCGCCGACTCCGTCTCCCTCGCCGTACTCGTCGTCCTGGAGTCGCTGTCGCCGCTGGAGCGCGCCGTGTTCGTCCTCAGGGAGGCGTTCGGCTACCCGTACGCCGACATCGCGGCCATGCTGGACCGCGGTGAGCCCGCGGTGCGCCAACTCGCCGGACGGGCCCGCAAGCACGTCGACGAAGGGCGCCCGCGCTACGAGGTCGACCCGGCCCGACGCCGCGATCTGACCGAACGGTTCCTCGCCGCGGCGGCGGACGGCGACCTGGCGGGCCTGATGGAGCTGCTCGCGCCGGACGTCCGACTGGTGGGTGACAGCGGCGGCAAGGCCAAGGCGCCGCTGCGGATCCTGGAGACTGCGGACAATGTGGGCCGCTTCCTGATCGCCGTCGCAGGCAAGGGCATCCCGGAGATCTCGTTCCGCTTCCTTGAGCTGAACGGCGGACCCGCGGTGCTGGTCCTTTCGGGTGGCAAGCCCGACAGCGTCTTCCAGGTGGACGTATCCGCCGGACGCATCCGATCCGTGTATATCGTCCGCAACCCCGACAAGCTCCGGTCACTGGCTTCCGCTTAGCCGAGCCTCCGGCAGAGCCCCCGTTTCGCGACGGGGGCTTTGCCGTCGTGTCACGAAACGCGCCCTTTACGAACGCCCCGTGAACGCTCTATGGCAACCGCTCTCTGTGTTGCCTGTGGGATCGAGGATTGGTCTTGACCAAGGGTGTGGGCCGTCCTATGGTCACTGATAAGTGAAACAACCTTTAATAAACAAGGGCGCTAAAACGCGGCCGGACCACGGCGATTGCGGAGGACAGGGTGGGGACCACGCAGTTGGAATCGGTGCCGGAGCCGAAGTACTGGCATCTCAAGACAGTGCTGAGTGAGGCACTGAACTCCGAGTTCTCCGTGGGCGAGATCCTGCCCAACGAGCGAGACCTGGCCGCCCGCTTCGGCGTCGCCCGGGCCACACTCCGGCAGGCTCTGGAACAACTCGAACTCGAAGGCCGGCTGCAGCGCCGCCGGGGCGTCGGGACGACCGTCGCGCCGCCGCGCGTGGGTGTCGCCGTCGGCACCGAGCAGCACGCCTGGCCGGGCG
>NZ_JAWOAI010000686.1:0-4363 GCF_033194735.1 Streptomyces sp. W16 | reverse complement strand
ATCCCCTCACGGAACTGCCGGCGCTCGTCCGACAGACCACCACCCTGCGCATACCTCATAAGAGACGGCGTACCGCGAGGATCAAGCTCTGTCAGCGGCTACGACAACCCGCGTTCAAGCTCAGTAGAGGCCGAAGTCAACGCCTACATAGCCGAGTTGGCTGATGAGCGCTACGACAAGGGGCGCCGCCTGGTGGTCCGAAACGGCTATCACCAGCCCAGACAGGTCACCACCGCGGCCGGCGCGGTCGAGGTGAAGGCGCCGCGGGTGAACGATAAGCGCGTCGACGAGGCCACGGGCGAGCGCAAGCGGTTCTCCTCCACGGTCACCCGGCTGACGACGCAGTGGCAGGCTGACCACGCCGCCTTCATGGACCGCGACCTCGCCGAAGTCGACTACGTGTATTTGTGGGCCGACGGCATCCACCTCAACGTTCGCCTGAAGGAGGCCAGAGCTTGCGTGCTCGTCCTCGTCGGGGTGCGGGCCGACGGCAGCAAGGAGCTGGTCGCGCTCAAGGACGGCTACCGTGAATCGGGCGAGTCCTGGGCGGACCTGCTGCGCGACTGCGCCTGCCGGGGAATGCGTGCCCCGGTCCTGGCGGTCGGCGATGGGGCTCCCGGCTTCTGGAAGGCTTTGTCCGAGGTCTTTCCCGCCTCCCGGCATCAGTGGTGCTGGGTTCACAAACGGCCAACGTGCTCAACGCTCTGCCGAAGTCGGCCCAGCCCGGAGCCCGCAAGGCACTTCAGGACATCTACAACGCCGAGGACCGCGAGCTCGCAGTCGAGGCGATCAAGAGGTTCGCTCAGCTCTGTGGCACGAAGTTCCCCAAGGCCGTCAAGAAGATCACCGATGAAGAGGCCGAGCCGCTGGCATTCTACGACTTCCCCGCCGAGCACTGGATCCATCTGCGGACGACCAACCCGGTCGAGTCCACCTTCGCCACCGTCCGCCTGCGCACCAAGGTCACTCGCGGGGCCGGCTCCCGCACGGCCGCCCTGGCCATGGTCTTCGAGCTCGTCGAGTCCGCTCAGCAGCAGTGGCGAGCCGTGAACGCACCCCACCTCGTCGCCCTCGTCCGTGCCGGGGCCCACTTCGAACGCGGCCAACTGGTCGAGCGCCCAGCCACCGTCGCGGCATAGGGTCTGGTGCACGATGA
Organism: Streptomyces sp. W16; assembly: GCF_033194735.1. Classification (NCBI taxonomy): domain Bacteria; kingdom Bacillati; phylum Actinomycetota; class Actinomycetes; order Kitasatosporales; family Streptomycetaceae; genus Streptomyces; species Streptomyces sp. W16. The sequence goes on along the minus strand of NZ_JAWOAI010000686.1, from coordinate 3,207 downwards.
CCGACCACCACCACACCTACGGCACCAGCATCCACACCGCCGACGAGCTGGCCCGGCTCGTCAGCGGCCGCCTCGGGCTGGTCTTCACCGAGCGCGACAGCGACTACCGGGGCGTCTACCATCTCGCCAGCAGCCCCAACGGACGGATCGAGATCCAGCCCAACCCCATCCCCGGCGACGACGACCTCTACGCTCCGGAACACTCGTCGGCCCAGGTGCTGTTGCTCACCACCACCGCGACCCCGGACCCCGCCCTGCACGCCCGTCTGGGCTCCCTCGAAGGCCTCATCCACCTGAACCACGAGACTGTGTGAACAGCTACTGATCCACAGCTTTTGACAATTGCACTCTCCACTGCAGGAGGTGTAGTTCCTTGTCTGAGCTTTCCAGGCCTGGTTCGGCAAGGTTGGTGAGGTAGTCGACTGCGAACATGTACGCGGTCACGGCTGTACGGTGGTCTCCTCAAGCGGCTGCGTTTTTGGCCCACTCGGCCGCTGCGGTGATGCGTACGTACGGTGGTGCGGATTCCAGTTGGGCAGCCGCACCCCAGTCTCGGCCGGCTTCCGCTGACACGATGGCTCCGGACAAGGCCGATTGAACTGCAACGCGAATCACCAGGAGTATGGCGATGGCCGGGTGATCGACGGGCAGCAGGCTGAGGGCTTCGTTGAGCAGTGTGATTGCGCTGCGCAGCTTCTCGGCATCGGGCTTTTGACGGGCGCTCAGCGACAGCCTTATGGCGTGGTTGGAACAGAGCCCGGCCCGGTGCGGGTGCTCTGGGGAGAGTTCGGCGAGTACGACTGTCCCGACGTTCAGTGCCTGGTCTGGTGCAGGTAAAGATCACCTGATCGTGCAGCAGACCCGGCCCCGGCTATGTGAGGGGCTCAGGAGGCGGCATGATTAGCCCATGCCAAAGGGGAGGGTATTCGCAGTTGTCGGCTATGCCACGCTGGCACTGGTCTGCGTGGCAGTTGCAGCAAAGCTGGTGTTCGACGGCATCGCGCAGCTGAACCTACTGGGGAACGCTGTGGAGGTTCGACTCGCAGAGTGCCACCGTGAGGACGGAGCGCGGGGCTCAACCCACACCGAATGCAGCGGCCTGGTACAGAACACTACGAACCCGCGCACCATAAAAGTTACGTACGACGGCCACAAGGGCGAGACCATCAGAGCCGCGCAGGTGCCCTGGGGAAGTTAGGAAGCGGTGGACACGGGCTTTGTTTCAACGGGCATCGCGATCTTGTTCCCCGTGTTGCCGCTCTTCGCGGCTGTGGGTGCGGGAGCTCTTACCGTCAGAGAGTTCCGCCGGGTAAGGCAACCAGCCACTTCCGATGGAGCTGCGTGAGTCTCCACTGTCGGTGCCGGACTAAGAACCGCCAACGAAAATGAGTAACGGGGAACGCGAAGCTGACGTGACATGAGTCAGAGTGGTTCGCAAACGGCTGCATTCTTCCGAGAGGCCCGCCAGAGTGGATTGGTCTGGTTCGTTCGGGACGGCGAGGGAAGCCCGGCTCCCCGCCCGGCGGACGGCACACGAAGTCTTCCCTACTGGTCGACCACGGCTCGCGCCCAAAGGGCGGCGAAGATCTGGGGGCATCGGCTGCGTGTTGAATCCATGCCCCTGGATGCCTGGCGCGACCGCGATCTGCCTGATGCAGCCCGAGAGGGATACGCGATCGGCATCAACTGGAGCGGACCACGCCTCGTCGGCTGGAGCTTCACTCCGGTGGAAGTCCTCAACCGCCTTGCAGCGGATAACTAGCTGTATGAGGGCTCGACGTTGGTGACGCTCTCACGGAGGCGTGCTGCCGGCGACTTTCCGGCGGCAGCACTATGCGGCCGGTGGTCGTTGTAGTGGATGTTCCACACTGTGATCGCGGCTGACCTGGCGTCTTCGCTGGTGAACTCGCGGGCGTAGAGGACTTCCTCGGCCATGATGCGCTGGTAGCGCTCAATCTTCCCGTTGTGCCGAGGTGTGTATGGCTTGGTTCTCTGATGCCGGGTGCCTTGCCCGACGACGCGGGCGAAGTCGCCGGAGCGGTAGCAAGCGCCATTGTCGGTGACGACCCGGTGGATGTGGTTGATGCCGTGGGCGGCGAACCAGACCTTCGCCCGGGCGAGGAAAGCAGCAGCCGTCGCGCCCTTCTCATCGCCCAGCGGTTCTGTGCAGGCGAGCCGTGAGAAACCATCAACGACGGAGTGCAGGCAGACGTGGCCACGCTTCGCCCCGGCAGACTTCGCCCGACTGCCGACCTTGGCCTGATCGCTGTCCCGGCCGTGGATCCGCCACCCGCCGCCATCAGGGATCCGGCCGACCTTCTTCACATCCTGGTGCACCATGTGTCCGGGCCGGCGGGTGATCATCTTCCCCGGCTTCCGGTTGTTCTCACCACCTGGGTCGATGAAGCGGCGTTCGCCGAGGCCGAGCCGGGTCAGGTGTCGGCTGACAGTTCGCCGGTCGATCGCCAAACCGGTACTCACAAGTTCGTCGGTGATCCGTTGCGCGGACCACTTGTGCTCGCGGCGCCAGGACTCGATCTGCTCGATGACCCATGCTGGAGTCGCGTTCGGACTCCGGTGCGGACTCGACGGCCGGTCTTGCAATCCCGCATCACCGTGTAGCCGCCGGCGATTTACCCACTTGCCGGCGCATGCGCGAGAGATGCCCATCTCAGCGGCGACGTGGGCGATGGGACGTGTCTGGCACCGCTTCACGAACCGCCTACGGCCCTCGACGCTCAGGGGCGCATTCGCCTGGGGCACTCGTCGTCCTCACGAAGTCGGACGACGGCAGGCGTGACACCTGTCGTGCGCGCCTGCCGCATCGCGGCCTTTCAGTCCCGCGGTGCGACGCGGATACGGTTCCCGTCAGGATCGGCTGCGAGGAAGGTCAGCCCGAACCCCGCGTCATGAGGCTCGCGCAGGATCGTGACCCCCTTGGAATTCCACTGCTTGAAGATCGCGTCGAGCTCGTCGGGTCCACCGTCGATGGCCAGGCACACCTCACTGGTGCGTGGGACGTCCGGTGACAGATCCTCGAACTGGCCCGACCACAGACCGAGGTCAGCGCCTGGCCCAAGTGAGCTTGTTGCGCTTTGACGGACACCATCGGTGTGGTGGTCAGGCTGCGAGTGCGGTCTCGTATTCGGCGGGACTTCGGTAGCCGAGGCTGCTGTGCAGTCGGTGCAAGTTGTACCAGCCCTCGAT
>NZ_JAWOAI010000685.1:0-4373 GCF_033194735.1 Streptomyces sp. W16 | reverse complement strand
AGGGCGGTCAGCGGCGAACGGCTGGTGACGAGCACCGCGCAGCCGGTGCCGGCCGGCAGCAACGGCCGTACCTGGGCGGCGTTCCCGGCGTCGTCCAACACCATCAGCGTGCGGGTCGGCGCCAGCAGCGAGCGCAGCAACGCGGCTGCCGCGTCCGGGTGTTCGGGGATGTGCCGGGGTTCGGCGCCGAGGTCACGGAGCAGCGCGTGGAGGGCCTGGCCGGAGGTGAGGGGGGCCATGCCCGGGGTGGCGCCGTGCAGGTTCACGTACAACTGCCCGTCGGGAAAGTGTTCCCGCAGCTCATGGGCGGTGTGCAGCGCGAGGGCGCTCTTGCCCACGCCGGCCATGCCGCTGATGACGACCAGGGGGTGCGAGCCGGGCTCCGCGGAAGGGCGCGCGAGGATGTTGCGCAGGGCGTCGAGGGTGTCGGCGCGACCGGTGAAGTGGGCGGGTGGGGGCGGGAGTTGGGCGGGGTGGGGCAACGAGGACGACGAGGGTGACGGGAGCGATGGGGGTGACGGGAGCGGCTGATCCCGGATGCCGGGTCCATCGGGTCCATCGGAGCCACTGGACCCACTGGCCGTGCCAGGCCCATCGGCGGCTCCGGGCCCGGCAAACCCACCAGACCCACCGGTCATGCCGGACCCACCAGTCACGCCAGCCGCGCCGGACCCATCGGCCGCTCCAGACCCACCAGCCGTGTCAGCCCCACCAGTCTCGTCGAGCCCACCGAGCCCACCCGTCGCATCCGCTACATTCGCCGCCCCGTCCGCGCCGACACCCCCGCCGCCCCCACCAAGACCGCCGAGACCGAAACCCCCACCCCCCTCCCGAACCACCACCCCCCGCAACACCTCCACATGCGCCTCCCGCACCCCCACCCCCGGTTCGATCCCGAGTTCCTCGATCAGGCGGTTGCGCAGGTCGCGGTGGACGGCCAGGGCCTCCGGCTGGCGGCCGGTGCGGTGGAGGGCGAGCATCAGCTGGCGGTGATAGCCCTCCCGGAGGGGATGGTCGGCGACCAGCGCGGCCAACTCCGGTACCAGCGCGCCGAGTCGTACGCCACCGAGGGCCAGCTCGGCGTCGTAGCGCCATTCGAGGGCGAGGAGGCGGGCCTCCGTGAGGCGTTGTGCGAAGGCGTAGCCGCCGAGTTCGGCGGGCAGGCCGCTGAGCGGGGTGCCGCGCCACAGGGCGAGCGCCGCCGTGCACGCGCGGACGGTCCGGGGCCAGTCCCGGCCGGCGTGTGCGGTGCGGGCGGCGGTGACGTGGGACTCGAAGACATGGACGTCCAACTCACCCTCGTCCACGCGGAGTTGGTAGCCCGGAGATACCGCGCGCAGCCGTTCGGGGTCGTCGAGGAGGCGGCGCAGCCGGGTCACGTGGTTGTGCAGCGAGGCGTGCGCGGAGGCCGGCGGTGAGCCGCCCCACAGGGCGTCCTTGAGCGCGTCGACGGAGACGACCCGGCCGGGTTCCAGGAGCAGCGCGGCGAGCAGGACCCGCACCTTGGTGCCGCCGATGGGCTGCACCAGGTCGCCGTCACGGCCGTAGAGGACAGTCGTGCCCAGCAGTCCGAACCGCAGCTCGCACCGCATCACACCGACCCGTCGCCCTTCCGCGCGGCCACTGGCGGCCGTGCTCCGCGGCGGAGGTCTCCGCCGTCCTTGGCGGATTTCCGCCCTGTAACCGGCGGTTTCCCGCCAGCCTGTCCCGGTCGCCGAGGGCCGGGATCCGCTACCGTACCCGCCCTCCCCCGCTACCGCGCGGCGACTTCAGGCCATCGGTCGCCGGAGCATCGGGCGCACCGTTGGCCACATGTTAGCGATTCGTTGGTGCGACCTGATGTGATCACTTCATCGGAGCTGGCCCGACGGTGCGCGCGTACGACGCGCAACTCGGGGGAGTGTCGCCGTCGTGGCCGGGTCCGGGGACGCGAGAGGGCCCCGGTCGTCGGAGGTGAACGACCGGAGCCCTCGTCCCTTACCGGCTACCGACTACCGACTCTCCTGGTCAGATGACAGGCGGGCGGCCCAGCCGCGTCAGCCGCCACACCGTCCGCCAGCGCATGGCCCGCCGCTCCCCCGCCGGTTCGCGCACGCCCTCCACGAACCCGCCGAACCACGCCCGCAGTCCGCCGAGCGACCGCGTCCGTACGAGGGTGAGCAGCGTCCACACGCCCAGGTGCACCGGGATCAGCGCGAGCGGCAGCCGGCGCCGGACCAGCCAGACCCGGTTGCGGGCGGTCACCCGGTAGTAGATGGCGTGCCGGGCGGGTGAGGTCTTGGGGTGCTGGAGGAGGAGCTCGGGGGCGTAGCGGATGCGCCAGCCCGCGTCGGCGGCCCGCCAGGCGAGGTCGGTCTCCTCGTGCGCGAAGAAGAACTCGGCCGGCCAGTCCCCCGTCTCGGCGAGCATGGCCATGCTCAGCGCGTGCCCGCCGCCGAGGAACCCGGTGACGTATCCGCCCTGCATCGGGTCCCCCGCGCCGACCCGCGGCACATGCCGCCGCTGGGTCTCGCCTTGCTCGTCGGCGATCCGGAACCCGACGATGCCGAGGCGGGGTTCGGCCGCGTACAGGTCCCGCACCCGGCGCAGCACGTCCGCGTCGACGAGCAGTCCGTCGTCGTCGAGTTCGACCACTACGTCCACGTCGCCGAACTCCCGCAGCCGGGCCAGGCCGACGTTACGGCCGCCGGGGCAGCCGAGGTTCTCGTCGACGTCGATGGTGGTGACCTCTCCGGGCAGCGAGAGCCGGTCGGCGAACTCGGGGAGCCGGCAGCCGTTTCCGACGATCACGATGCGGGCCGGCGGGAGGTCCTGCTTGGCCACGGATTCGAGCAGCGCATCGACCTCGGCGGGCCGATTTCCCATGGTCACCACGGCGACGGCGATCCTCGGCTCCACCACGTCCACACTCCATCCGGCCAATCGGCCAATCGGCCATCCACGCATCCGGCGATGCCCGCGCTCCGACCGCGCGGCACTCGCCGTTCACCAAGATGTTGCCTCAAGTCGGCAGGTGGCTACGACTCAAGTTCATTTTGCGGGACCTTTGTTGTGGCTTTGCCGGTTTTCCCTCCGCCGCACGAACTTCAGCCCCGACCAGTCCTCGCCCAGCGCCGCGACCTTCACATCGACGACCCCGAGCGGGAGGAAGAGGTCGCGCAGGCCGTTCTCGGTGATGTCACTGACATGGCCCGCGGCCTTGCGCGGCCAGGCGATCCAGAACATGGCGGTGTCAGCGAGACCGAGCACCAACTCCAGCCCCTCCGCGTCCAGTTCCTTCCGCTCCCGGTAGAAGGCGACGGTGACGTCCGCGCCGCGCGTCCCGCCGTCGGTGACCTCGCAGTCGTCGGGCAGCCCGGGGATGTCCCACTCGGCGGGTGCGTGATGCAGCCGCACCCGGTGGCCGGGCTTGACGCCGATCTTCTTGGCGAGCGGGGTACCGGAGTATCCTCCGCCCGCCGCAGGGGAGTTGCTCATGCCCTGATCTCCGTTCTCACCATGACTCCGTCTGTTTCCACTACGACGACGGCGCCCCGCCTCGGTCGAGGCGGGGCGCCGTGCCTGTATACGTGAGTGTCAGCCCGCGATGTCGAACGTGGCGGCCTTGGACACGAACACCGTGTCGCCGTCCTTGGCCGTCGCCAGCGTCGAGACGTACCAGGTGCCCTTGGCCGCCTCGGCCGCCTCCTTCTTGGTGACCTTGAACGTGTAGATGCAGCGCGAGGTGTCGTCCGAGGTGCTCTTGCACGTGGCGGAGTCGACGTACCGGAGGTCCGCCTTGGTCGGGTTCAGCTTCGAACTCGCGGGCCACGCGATGACCTTGAGGCCGCGGATGCCCGAGTTGTCGGTGACGTCCACGGTGTAGGTGAAGGAGCCGGCGGCGCTGCCGGTCGGGGCCGTGTAGTGGGCGGAGCCGTTCGTGAGGGTCGGCTCGGTGGGCGTGGAGGCGGCCGAGGCGGCGAGACCGGCCGCGACGACTCCGCCGACCGCCGCGACGCCGACGAGCGAGGAGACGAGAGCGCGCTTGGACATGGACATGGGAGATCCCCCTGGATGGTGTGGATGGTGTGGGAGGCGGTGGTCGACCGCTTCCCTCGATGTGATCGAGCCTAGGAGCGGGGCGGGACGCGGTCCTCCGGCTGGAGGACGGTTGCCGCGTGGAACCAGAGATAGAGAGGACCGGGGCGGTAATCCCCCTTCAGCCTGAGCCGGGCCGTTCACCTGCGCCCATAGCCTTTGGGTGTCATGAAACGAACCGACGACCGGCTGCTCCCGGTCCTGCTGATCTGCGCCCAGGCCCTGGTGTGGCCGGGGGCTCCGCTGCTGCGCGGCACCGTGCCGACCGCGGCCGACCTGCTCGTGGCCGCCCTGGT
>NZ_JAWOAI010000684.1:0-4394 GCF_033194735.1 Streptomyces sp. W16 | reverse complement strand
AGCACCTCATCCAGACCATCCGGCAGGGCATGAGAAAGATCCAGTACCGCCCCCACCTCATCGACGGATGCCTCGCTGGAACCGGACTATCTCTCACCCCAACGACTTCATGAGTTCAAGCTCAGTAACGCGGCGGTCAGCATCCTTCTCGCACCCTCCCGGACGATTTCGTCGATCAGGGAGGAGCCGTTGGTGGTGGTGCCGTCGTCGTTCACCACGCTGAGCACGGACGTGCCTTCCCGGCCGGTGCTGCGAACACCGGTCTTGCTCGGTGACCTATCGATCAATCACACGGGAAGGCACGTCCTCCCTGAGGTGATCCACAGGTCTTGAGCATTGCTCCAGTGGAGAGAACCCTCACTGCCGAGGCGACTGCAGCGGCACCTTCTGCAAGCGATCCCGAGACGGTCCTCGCGCTTCTCGACTCCGGACGATGCGTCCAGTGGAACGCCCGCCTGCAGAATTCCGACGAGCTGGGCCGACCGACCGAAGTACGCCCCGATCTCGCGGCCTCTGTGCGGGAGTTGACGGCGCTGTTCGGTGTCCAGGAAACCGTCAACGACTCCCTACCCACCGGCGGCCTCCCGATGATCGACGACGCGGGCTTGGGTATGTCGTGACCTCTTCGAGTCGTGCAGAGCGACGTCGAGACTTCCTACTCCCGTTGGGGTGCGCCCTGGCGCGAGTCACAGCCTGTACTCCTCCGCAACAGCGCAGGGCAAAGCGAGACGTATTTTCACCGTGGGTGCGTACGGACCGGCTGACGTCCGGGGGAGTGGTGGGCACACTGATACAACTATGCGCTGATTCAGGCCTCGGGGGATGCAATGGAACTGCTCGACATACGCCTGCGGTTCATCGCAGAGGAAATTACAGCCAAGGAACTCGTCCAGTTCCAGCGCCAGTTGGACAGCGAGCCAGAACTTCGTGGCCGGGTCCAGCGCATTACGGCCGACGAACTTTCCGCCGACCCTGAAGGACGCATGGGTAGCAGCATGACACAGCTGCTCGCCGTGTCACTGGGCAGCGGCGGTGCAGTCAGCGCCCTCGTGACCGTACTGCCCTCGCTCCTGCGAGCCCGCCGGTCTGACACTACTGTCGAGGTCACGCTTCCCGACGGGCGCAGCGCCAAAATCACAGCCGTGTCCGCCGAAGACGCAAGAGCACTGCTGGAGTCGGCGCTCCGCGATTCCAATGGCCAGGGGTAAAGCATGCGGCTGCCCGAGCCGCGGGGATCACGGGCAATCCTCATCGGCACCTCGGAGTACGACAGCGAAGACCTGTGCCCGCTGCTTGCCGTGCGCAATAACCTCGACGTCCTGCGCGACATTCTCACCGCTGAGCAGACCGGCGGATTCCTTCCAGGGCGTTGCACAATCATCCAGGACGCCACCGACCCGCGTGAGGTGTGCCGCAGCCTGCGCGAAGCCGCTGCAGGCGCACCGGACACGCTGCTGGTCTACTTCGCCGGACACGGCATCCTGAGCAGCGACCTCACAGAGCTCCACCTCGCACTGACCGGAACAGATCAAAACGACCTGCGCTGGACCTCCATCCCCTTCCAGGCCGTACGAGAGATCCTCGACAACGCGGAGTGCCGCAACAAGATCCTCATCCTCGACTGCTGCCACAGCGGCTGGGCCCTGGACGAGCTGATGGGCCCAGGCGAGGACGCCGGAATCGACCTCGACATCCACGGTGTCCACGTACTCGCCTCCGCCTCCCGCGACGAAGCATCTGTCGCCCCACCGGGCGAGCGCTACACCGCGTTCACTGGCGAACTGATCCGCCTGCTGCGCGACGGCCTGCCAGCCGCAGGTGACCCCCTGCCGCTGACCGCCCTGTACACGCCACTGACACAAGCCCTCAAGGAACGGGGCTATCCCCGGCCCAAGCAACAAGGCTCGGACCACTACGGCGAGTTGGGCCTCGTCCGCAACCGCGCCTCCACCACCGCGCCGACGAGCGCGCCCCACGGGCCGGCGCTGGACGAGGCAAGGCACAGGAAAGAGATCCGCTTCACGGCCAACCGCCAATTCGCCAGCCGACGCTCCTGGGCACTGCTGCTGACCACCGAAGCACTGCTGATCACGCTCGTACTGATCACCCTGCCAAGAGGGAACCAGTCCGTCTTCGACGAGTCACCACGCGGCGCTGAACTCGCCGCGGGCACCGCCGGCGCGACCTTCCTCATCTGGTGGGCGACCGCTCTCTACCCCGCTGGCTACTGTCTGGCCGTCAGATCCGACGGCATCGACCTGCGTTGCAACCCCTCACGCCACTTCTACTACCCCTGGCACGCGGTCGCTCGCGTATGGATCCTCCCGCGCAGACGCCGGCTACGCCGACGCCTGCGCTACGAAGTGATGGTGCGACTGAAACCCGGGGTCCTCGTCTCCGAAGCCACCTTCGCCACCGCCGGCCCGCGCAACGACCGGCGTGCCAAGGCATTGCGCTTCGCAGACCTGCGCAGGATCGCAGTCCGCCCCGAGGAAGTTGATTTGGCCCTATCCCAGTGTGCCGACCTGGCCTGGACACCATGCCCCGAACTGGGACCGCTGCCGCCCCGGCAGATTCCCACCTGCGCCACCTTCACCAGCCGCCGCGTCACCTTGGCCGCCATCGCACTCCTTTGCGGAGCCTCGGCACTCAACCAACTCACACGAGGTGTGCTATTGACCGAGACAGCGACACACCTGACTGGCCTGACGATCTGTGCCGCGCTGCTCGTAGTCTGCACATTCGCGGTGATGCGTGTACGGCATCCCGCGCGCCTCACCATCAACGGAGCGGGCATCGAATTCACCTGCGGAGAAACAGCCCTTGCTTACGCGTGGTCAGAGGTCAGCCGCATCGGCGTGGTCCCCTGGCCCCCCGGAAGCGGCAGAAACGGCGTACTGGCCATACGCCCGGCCGCACAAGCCGAGGAACCCATCGACCGAACCAACCGACTACTGCCCCGACTGACCGCAGGAACAGTCACCATCTGCCCGCTGTACGAAGTCACGACACACACAGCCGCTGTAGAAGAAGCCCTCGTGAACTTCGCCAGCGACGAACAACTTGCTTCCAATCCAAGCACCTGGATGCGCACCTCCCTAGGCGAAGATGGACAACTCTTCCGAGGAAGACTGCCAAGGGTCTGGGTAAACGCAGCTTTTGCTCTGGTCGCCCTGCCGACCCTCGCCATGGGAAGCACCTACAACCCGGTCACCTGGGTGGTCTTACTCAGAAACATGATCTTTCTCCCCCTCCTCTTCATCGGAGCACCGCTGTACGTGTTCAGGGGAGCGAACCACGTGCTCTTCCGCGTCACCACCTCAGGATTTGACCTGCAATTCCTGCAGCACCGCGTGCACGTCCCATGGCGAGACGTCGAACGCATTGGCCTGGTCGTCAGACACGAGCCGCTGGACGAATCGATCATGGTCTGGCTGCGCCCCGGAGTGAAGATCCCGAAACCCCGCTGGTCATGCCTGACTCGCAAACACGGCGGACTACGCGTCCTGTCCCTCCAAAAGTGCCGCATCGATACCGACATCGCGGACATCGATCAGGCCATCGCTCGATACGCAGGCCGCAAACACTCACACATCATGTACATCCACGACGACGAGTCTGGAACAAGCCCAGATGCAGAACCCAACCTGCTGTGACGCGCATTCCCCGGTCGAGTTGCGGCCTTCACCTATGCAGGCGCCCGAACTCGACAGGGGACCGTTCCTCAAGCAGGTCAAGGAGGTCGAGCGCGGCCGGATCGAGGACTATGCGCGGCGCCGCGGCGCCTCGGCGAGGTACGTCGCAGGCGGCTCGGTCTGGGAGGTTCCCGCCGACCTCGCCCTCCCCTCGGCGACCCAGAACGAGCTGGATGCCAAGGACGCGCTGGCCCTGGTGCGCGGGGGAGTGAAGGCGGTCTCGGAGGGTGCGAACATGCCCGTCACCCCGGCCGCTGTCCGTATTCTGCGCGACGCGGGCGTGGCGTACGGCCCGGGCAAGGCGGCCAACGCGGGCGGTGTCGCGGTCAGCGCCCTGGAGATGAGGCAGAACAGCGCCCGCGAGAGGTGGACGAAGGAGCGGGTGGAGAGCGAGCTCGCCACGGTGATGCGGGACATCCACGACCTGTGCTGGCACACCGCCGACTTCTACGGCGCCCCGGGCGACTACGCGACCGGCGCCAACATCGCCGGCTTCGAACGCGTCGCCGAGGCCATGAGGGCTCAGGGCCTGGTGTGACGCCGTAGCCCTCCCTTTCGCGACAACCCCGCACAGGCCGGTGCCGGCGCCCCTCCTGGGCGCCGGCACCGGCCTTTCGCGCGTGCGGGGTTGTCGAGGCGTACGGCCCTGCCGTGGCGTCCGGTTCAGCGGCCGACGGCCGTCCGGTCCGCGCCCGCCGG
>NZ_JAWOAI010000683.1:0-4396 GCF_033194735.1 Streptomyces sp. W16 | reverse complement strand
TCGCCACCGAAGCCACCGGGGCCGTTCGGACCGCCGGGACCGCCGGGTCCACCAGCGCCTCCGGGACCTCCCGGCGCTCCGGACCGGTTCGTCGGCTCGCCGCCGAAGGGGGGTATCGGCTCGGCCGGGCGGTTCATCTGTGAGGGGCGCGAACCCTGGTACTCGTAGGAGTCACCGCCGTACGTCGGACCGGGCGGCGGCTGCTGGAAGCGGGCCGCCGGGCTCGGGCCGGGGTTCGACGGGCGCGGGGCCGCCGGGGTGTACGAGGTCGCCGTGTTGGTGAGGAAGTTCCACCGGCACTCCTCGCAGAACGGCGCACCGCCCTCGCGGGGCGTACGGCACTGCGGGCACAGCTCCGCCTCGGCGGAGGCGTTCGGACGGCCACCGGGCGCGGGCGGCGGGAAGCCGTAGCCGCCGCCGGGGGGCGGTGGAGGGGGCGGGGGTACGGCACCGGCCATGCGGTGACCGCAGACCTCGCACCAGTCGTCGGAACCCGACTGGTGTCCGTTCGGGCAGGTCGGCATGTCGGCGCGTCCCCCTTTCGCACAGGGTCGTTCTGGGTCTGACGGAGTCGTGCTGGCTAAGTCACTTCTTTACACGAACAGTCTTTGTGGACCGTGTTTCGAGAGTCATCTCGTCGGCCTCCGCGACCTTCGCCTTCAGTCGCACAGTACCCGCCGCGGCGTCGACCACGTCCACCACCTTCGCAAGCAGTTTCGCAGTATCCGCGTTTCCGGAGACGCTGGCGAGCTGAACGGCCCGTCCCAGTTTGGCCGTTGCTCCATCGACATCACCCGATTTGCGGAGATCGAGGCCTTGTTGGATGACTTGCGCCAGTTCGGCCTGGCCGGTGTAGTGCGCGACCTGGGGGTTGATGGACGTGGACGCCACCATGTCGTCGGTCCACACGGCCTTCACCAGCCCCTGGGCGCCCAGGTTCTGCGTACTTCCGTCGGGCTGCGGGACGACCAGCGAGACCCGGGCGGCGAGCATCTCCTGGCCGATGCCGGCCTCGGGGACCTCGACACAGACGTGGTAGTCACGGGACTCGTCACCCCAGGACCCGGTGGGGTAGTCCCCGGCGCGCGGGCCCGCCTCGGTGCGGCGGTCGGTCAACTCCTCGACCCTGGGCGCGACTTGCTTGACGAACTTGATGGCGGTGCCCACCGGCGTCCACAGTCGCAGCGCGACGTCCGCGACCTCCTTGCCCATCGCCGTCTCCATCATCTGCGTGAAGTCGGTGGCGAGGTTCGTCGGGTCGGCGACGATGTCGGCCGTGCCGAGCAGCGTGGAGGCGATCCCTGTGACTTCTTTCACTTCCCAGTCGGTGCCGACACCCCGCGCGTCACAGGTGAAACGCCCGGCGCAGGAGTCGAGGGCCGCCTTCAGGTCCTCCGGCGACTCGTGCTCGTTGCGGCCGTCGGTCAGCAGGATGCCGTGGCGTATGGAGACGTCCGCCGAGGACAGCAGCCGGTCGGCGAGGCGCAGCCAGGTGCCGATGGCGGTACCGCCGCCCGCGCTCAGCTTGCGCAGCGCCTGCTTGGCCTGGTCGCGGGTCCTGTGGTCGGCGACCGCGAGCGCGCCGCCGCCCGGATAGACCTCCTTGGCGACATGCGTGCCGCCGATCACCGCGAAGTGCACCCCGTCGCGCAGGGTGTCGATCGCGGCGGCCGTGGCGTCCCGGGCGTTGCGCATCTTGGTCGGCGGGTAGTCCATCGACCCCGAGCAGTCGACCATGATCGCCACGGCGGCGTCCGGGCCCTGACCGGGCGCGTACAGATGGGGTGCCGCGACCGGGCTCCCCACGGTGCCGCCGCCGGTCGAGGTCACGGTGACGATCGCGTTGACCTCCCGGCCGCCCTCGGGCAGGTACTCGTTCTGGTACACGTCCACCGAGAACTGCGGCACGTTCGACTTCGAGAAATTGGCCATGCCTACTCTGATCCCCCTCAAGTGCCCCACCTGGATGGGGCGATGACTATGAGCGGACCGGTCCCCACCGGTCCGAGACCGTCCCCGTTTGCGCGGCCTCAGCCGGATACTGCCCCTTGCGGCGGGGCCGGGAACGGCACGACGGCCACTGTTACGTTGTCGTGGCCCCCGCCGTCCAGCGCGTGACCGACCAGGACCTGGGCGCTGTGCAGCGGGCGGACCATGGCATCGGGCGGTACGACCTCGGCCATCTCCTCGGCCGACTCCGCGTAGTTCCACAGGCCGTCCGTGCACACCACCACTACACCCGGCCGGTCCGGCTTGAAGGAAGCCGTGTGCGGCTCCAGTTCGTACGCGTCCGCGCCGAGCCAGCCGGTGATCGCGTGGGCGCGCTCGTCGGCGTAGGCCTCCGCCTCGCTCATCAGGCCCGCGGCGACCATCTGCGCCGCCCACGAGTCGTCCTCGGTGAGCCGGGCCGGCGGTGAACTGCGGTCCACCGGGATCCAGTAGGCGCGGCTGTCGCCGACCCAGCCGACCACGAGGAGGGCCGGGGTGACGACGGAGGCGACCAGGGTGCAGGCCGGCGCGTTCTGGTGCGGGGCGTGCTCGCGGGCCGTCGCGGGCTCCTCGGCAAGGGAGTTGACCGCGTGCGAGGCCGCGATGATCGCCTCGTGCATCGCCTGCTGCGGATGCGTGCCCTGCGGCAGCGTGGCCAGCAGCGACTCGCCCGCCTTCCGGGACGCGGCCAGCGAGGCCGCGTCGGGCCGGGTCGCCGAGGACACCCCGTCGCACACGACCGCCACGAGCGCGGGCGTCCCGTCGGGCAGCGCGCACTGTCCTACGGCGAAGGCGTCCTCGTTGCGATGGTGACGCAGCCCGCGGTCGCTGACCGCCGCCATCGGGCCCGACTCCTGTTCCATGTGGTCGCGTTCGCGGGGCTGGGCGTGCCCGCAGTTCTCGCAGTAGCCGTCGGGATCCACCCGGCCCGACCGGCAGGCCACGCACACCTTGGTGCCCTCGGCCGGGGTCGGCAGATCGGCGGCGACCCGCGGGTCCGGCGCCTGCAGCGGGTACTCGTCGGGCTCCGGCGGCCGGTCGAACCGTACGCCCGTGGCCGGGGAGACCGGTGAACCGGTCGGCGGCAGCGGGGAGTTGGACGGCAGCGGGGTGCCGCCCGAGTCGGTGCCGGCCAGATCGGTGGGCAGATGGACCGTCGGCGCGGTCTCGGCGCCCTCCGGCTGGGGGATCACGGGCCAGTTCACGTCCGTGGCCTCCTCGGGCGGGAGCGGTCCCGCGCCGTTCATGGTGAGCGTCGGGTGGTCGTCCGGCGGCGCGGGCACGGCCGACAGGTCGTACCCGCACGCGCCGCAGAAGCGGTCACCCGATTCGAGCGGCTCCTCGCAGCTCGGGCAGGCGGACAGCTGGGGCATCTGGGACATCAACTACACCCACGTCCGGGGGCGGTAACGGTTGGCACGTTCCACCAGGTCGATCCTCTCCTCGCCGCCCCGCGCCAGCCGGGCCAGCGTGCGGTACGAACGCTCCAGGCCGAAGCGGAGTCCCCGCTCGTCCAGCTCGTTGCCGAGCAGCTCCTGCCGCGTCGGCGGCACGGAACCCTGGCCTCCGGAGAGTATCCAGTCGAGCGCGCAGCCGAGGACCTCGGCCGACAGCTGCTCGCGCCGCACCGCGTCCAGACCGTATCCCTCCAGCGCTTCCACCTGTCCGGCGGACGCGGTCAGATCGTCCAGGAACGGCGTGTCGCCCGCCGTCGCGGTCCGCCGCCGAAGCCGCGCCCGTACGGCGGCCACCCGCGCCGCCGTGTAGTGGATCGAGGCCTCCGACACCGACTCCAGCGTCCGTACGGAACCCTGCCGGTCGCCGGTCGCGAGCTGGACGCGGGCCAGCCCGAAGGCCGCGCTCACATAGCTCGGGTCGGTCGACCACACCAGCCGGTAGTACTCGGCCGCGTTGTCCAGCTGTCCCAGCACCTCGGCGCACAGGCCGAGCGCCAGCTTCGGCGCGGGCTCGCCCGGGAAGGCGTCGTAGATCGCGTCGAAGGACAGGGCGGCGGCCTCGTAGTCGCGGGTCGCCAGCGCGGCCACGCCCCGGTACCAGACCACCCGCCAGTCGTCGGGCCGCTCGTCCTCCAGCTTCGCCAGGGCGTCCAGCGCGGTGTACGAGTCGCCGTTCTCCAGCCAGGCCCGGATCTGCCGCAGCCGGGTCTCCACGGACGGCGACGGCGCGGACGCGAGGGCGCCGAGCAGTTCGGTCGCCGCGGTCGTCATCAGCCCCGCCAGGAAGCCCGCGTTGGGGTCGGCCGGGTCGACGTGCGGGACGGGCAGGGCGAGTGCCACGGCGGGGGAGTCGACCTGCCTGACGATGTCCGGGGTGCCTCCGCCGTGTCCGTTGGCGGCGGCGGTGCCGTTCGGCCGCTCGGCGACCGCGGTGCCGACGGGACGCGGCG
>NZ_JAWOAI010000682.1:0-4399 GCF_033194735.1 Streptomyces sp. W16 | reverse complement strand
GCTCCCGCACCTCCTCCCGGACCACCAGCGCCTGTTCCACGTCCCGGGCCGCCGCCATCGCCGCGCTCAGCATCCGGTCGCCCAACGGCTGGGCGGTGCGCAGCGCGCCGTAGAGGACACCGCGCACCCGGCGCCGTACGACGACCGGGACCGCGAGGATCGCGCGCAGGCCCTCGGCGGCCACCGGGGCGTCGTACTCGTGGCTGATCTGGCGGGACGCGGAGTAGTCCAGGACGGCGCACGGGCGGGCGAGGGCGACCGCCTTGCCGCCCAGGCCGTTGCCCGAGCTGACTGCGAGGGCGCGCAGGGCGGGGGTCGCCGTGCCGCTGAGTTCGCTGATGCGCATCTGCTGCCGGCCGGCCTCGACCAGGCCACCGAAGGCGACGGGCAGCCCCGTTCCGCGCCGGAGCCGTACCAGCGCCGCCTGAATCTCCACCATCCCCGCCGCGTCCGTCGCCACCCGCTTGCCCCTTCGTTGCGGCCGTTCTGCTGCACACACCCCCGTACGGGGGTAGTGAGACCCACATCACGGATTACACGATGTCAGAGAGCCGCCCGGCAATGGTCCGGTTACTAGGAGGACAGATGACGACGGCGAGTGAGTCGTTCCGCAGTGCGCGGGATTTCCTGTTGGCACATCGCGAGGACTATGCCACGGCCTACGAGGGTTTCTCCTGGCCCCGGCCCGAGCACTTCAACTGGGCGACCGACTGGTTCGACGTCATCGCGTACGGCAACGGCCGCACCGCGCTGCACATCGTCGAGGAGGACGGCCGCGAGACCCAGCTGTCCTTCGGCGAGCTGTCCGTCCGCTCGGACCAGGCCGCCCACTGGCTGCGCACCCGGGGCGTCCGTGCCGAGGACCGGATCCTGGTCATGCTCGGCAACCAGGCCGAACTGTGGATCACGGCCCTGGCCGCGATGAAGCTGCGCGCCGTCGTCATTCCGGCCACCCCGCTGCTGGGCCCCGCCGACCTGCGCGACCGCGTCGAGCGCGGCCGGGTCCGGCATGTCGTCGTGCGCGCCGAGGACACCGGCAAGTTCGACGAGGTGCCCGGCGACTACACGCGCATCGCGGTGGGCGGCGAGCGCCCCGGCTGGCTGGACTTCGAGGAGGTCTACGACACCTCCGCCTCCCTCTTCGTACGGGACCCAGCCCCGACCCGGGCCGACGACCCGCTGATGCTCTACTTCACCTCGGGCACCACAGCCCACCCCAAACTGGTGGAGCACACCCACACCTCGTACCCGATCGGCCATCTGGCCACCATGTACTGGATCGGGCTTCAGCCCGGCGACGTGCACCTCAACATCTCCTCGCCCGGCTGGGCCAAGCACGCCTGGTCGAACCTGTTCGCCCCCTGGAACGCCGAGGCGACCGTCTTCATCCACAACTACACGCGCTTCGACCCGGTCCGGCTGATGGCCGAGATGGACCGCGCGGGCGTCACCACCTTCTGCGCCCCGCCGACGGTGTGGCGGATGCTCATCCAGGCCGACCTGACCCAGCTGCGTACCCCGCCCCGCGAGGCCCTGGCCGCCGGCGAGCCGCTCAACCCCGAGGTCATCGAGCAGGTCCGGCGTGCCTGGGGCGTCACCATCCGGGACGGCTTCGGGCAGACCGAGACCGCCGTCCAGGTCTCCAACAGCCCCGGCCAGCCGCTGAAGACCGGCTCCATGGGACGGCCCACCCCCGGCTACCGCGTCGAACTCCTCGACCCGGTGTCGGGCGCCCCGGGCGCGACCGAGGGCGAGATCGCGCTCGACCTGTCCGACCCGCCCGTGGGCCTGATGACCGGCTACCACGGAGACCCGGACCGTACGGCGGAGGCGATGGCCGGCGGCTACTACCGCACCGGCGACATCGGCTCCCGCGACGAGGACGGCTACATCACCTACGTCGGCCGGTCCGACGACGTCTTCAAGGCCTCCGACTACAAGATCTCCCCGTTCGAGCTGGAGAGCGCCCTGCTGGAGCACGAGGCGGTGGCCGAGGCCGCCGTGGTGCCCGCGCCGGACGAGCTGCGGCTCGCCGTACCGAAGGCGTACGTCGTGCTCGCGGCGGGCTGGGAGCCGGGACCCGACACCGCGAAGGTGCTGTTCGAGCACTCGCGCCAGGTCCTCGCCCCGTACAAGCGCATCCGCCGCCTGGAGTTCGCGGACCTGCCCAAGACCGTCTCCGGCAAGATCCGCCGGATCGAACTGCGCGAGGCGACGGCCGCAGGGTCGGACGCCGAGTACCGCGAGGAGGACTTCCGGTGAACTCGTCGATGAACTCGTACAGCCATGGAACGAGCGGGACTTCACTCCTCGGCGACACCATCGGAGCCAACCTCGACCGGGCGGTCGCCGCCTGGCCCGACCGAGAGGCACTGGTCGACGTGCCGTCGGGGCGACGCTGGACCTACGCCCGATTCGCGGCAGATATCGACCAGTTGGCGCACGCGCTGCTCGCGACCGGGGTGGCGAAGGGCGACCGGGTCGGTATCTGGGCGATCAACTGCCCGGAGTGGGTGCTGGTCCAGTACGCCACCGCCCGCATCGGCGCGGTCATGGTGAACATCAACCCGGCCTACCGCACCCACGAGGTCGAGTACGTCCTCCAGCAGGCGGGCATCTCGGTCCTGTTCGCCTCGGTCAGCCACAAGGGCAGCGACTACCGGGGGATGATCGACCAAGTGCGGGGCAGGTGCCCCGAGTTGCGGGAGGTCGTCTACATCGGGGACCCGAGCTGGGAGGCGCTGCTCGGCAGGGGCACGGGCGACGAGCCGTACCCGGAGCTCTCCTGCGACGACCCCATCAACATCCAGTACACCTCGGGCACGACCGGCTTCCCCAAGGGCGCCACCCTCTCCCACCACAACATCCTCAACAACGGCTATTTCGTCGGGGAGTTGATCGCCTACAGCGAGCAGGACCGGGTCTGCATCCCGGTGCCCTTCTACCACTGCTTCGGCATGGTGATGGGCAACCTGGCGGTGACCTCGCACGGCGCGTGCATGGTGATCCCGGCCCCGTCCTTCGACCCGGCGGCGACCCTGAAGGCCGTACAGCAGGAACGCTGTACGTCCCTCTACGGCGTCCCCACCATGTTCATCGCGGAGTTGAACCTCCCCGACTTCGCGGGCTACGACCTCTCCTCGCTGCGCACCGGCATCATGGCGGGCTCGCCCTGCCCGGTCGAGGTGATGAAACGGGTGGTCGCCGAGATGCACATGGCGGAGGTGTCCATCTGCTACGGCATGACGGAGACGTCCCCGGTCTCGCTCCAGACGCGGCGGGACGACGACCTGGAACACCGCACCGGCACGGTCGGCCGGGTACTGCCGCACCTGGAGGTCAAGGTCGTCGACCCGGCCGACGGAGTCACCCAACCCCGAGGCACCGCAGGCGAGTTGTGCACCCGCGGCTACAGCGTGATGCTCGGCTACTGGAACGAGCCCGGGAAGACCGCCGAGGCGATCGACGCCGGCCGCTGGATGCACACCGGGGACCTGGCGGTCATGCGCGAGGACGGATACGTCGAGATCGTCGGCCGTATCAAGGACATGATCATCCGGGGCGGCGAGAACATCTACCCGCGCGAGATCGAGGAGTTCCTCTACACCCATCCGAAGATCGCCGACGTCCAGGTGGTCGGAGTACCGCACGAGCGCTACGGCGAGGAGGTCCTGGCCTGCGTCATCCCGCGCGACCCGGCCGACCCGCTGACCCTGGAGGAGCTGCGCGCCTTCTGCGAGGACAGGCTGGCCCACTACAAGATCCCGACCCTGCTCCAGGTCATGGACGCCTTCCCGATGACGGTCTCGGGGAAGGTGCGGAAGATCGAACTGCGGGAGCGGGCGGTGCGGGAGCGCTGATGCCGCTGCCGGGAGGTACCGGCCCGGTGAACCAACCGCCCGCCGCGTCGAGTTGGTCGGCCGGGTTGCTCGGCGGCTGGGGTGCCCGAGAGCATTCCGGTGCGGGGTCGGGCGGTCTGCGGTGGGCTTCTGCCGGACCGGCCGTCGGTTGCCGCGAGTCGTCATGAATCGGCCGTGGTCGTCGCGGGCCTCGAACTAGCCCCCTGCCGCGTCGAGTTGGTCGGCGAGTTCGTTCACCGGCTGGGGTGTGCCCGTGAGGTCGAGGACGAAGAGGGGGACGCCGAGGGAGTCGGCGCGGACGCGGGCGTCGTCGGCGTATCCGGCGAGGGAGAAGTAGACGCAGCCGGTGGACTCCGTCATCGCGGTCAGCCACAGGCACTCCACGTCCCGGAGCGAGGCGGGGCGCACGGTGGGGTCCACCTGCGCCAGGATGCCGCGGGCGGCCAGGCCGATGCCGGACGGGGGCCGCTGGTCGGCGCGGCGGATGTCCCGGTAGCCGAGCCAGCGCAGATAGAGCGCGGCGGCCGTGACCGCGTCGC
>NZ_JAWOAI010000681.1:0-4408 GCF_033194735.1 Streptomyces sp. W16 | reverse complement strand
CGAGGCCGTGCCCGGTGCGCTGGCCGCGCGACGCCGCCCGTCCGATCCGGCCCGCCCGACGACGGCCCGGGCGTCGGCACCCGCCGTCGCGATCTAGGGAGAGATCCAGTGCTGCGCTACCTCTCGATCCGTCTGGTCCGCTCGCTCGCGGTGGTCCTCTGCCTCAGCGCCATCGTGTTCGCCCTGGCGCACCTGGTCCCCGGTGACCCGGCGTCCCTGATCGCCGGCGAGAACTCGACTCCCCAGCTGCGCGCCCAGATCACCCAGCAGCTGGGACTCGACCAGCCCGTGTGGTCGCAGTACCTGAGCTGGATCGGGCACGCCGTCCGCGGCGACCTCGGTTCGTCCCTGCTGGACGGCCAGAGCGTCGGCGCACAGGTCGCCGACCGCCTCCCGGTGAGCCTCGAACTCGCCGTCTACGCCGCGGTGATCGCCGTCCTGTGGGGCATCCCGGCGGGCATCTGGTCGGCCATGTACCAGGGGCGTGCGCGGGACCGGGTGGTCAACAGCGCGGCGTTCCTCGGGCTCGCCGTCCCGCCCTTCGTGGTCGGCACGGTCATGGTCCTCCTGTTCAGCACGCTGGCACCGGCCTGGCCGCTGTTCTCCTTCGTGCCGTTCTCCCAGGATCCGCTGCTCAACCTCCAGGTGCTGCTGCTTCCGGCCGTCGCCCTGGGCATCCCGTTCGGCGCGACCCTCTGCCGGTACATGCGGGCCGCCGTCCTCGACGTCGAGGGCCAGGACTTCATGCGGACGGCGGCGGCGAAGGGCGCGGGGCGGCGGCGGCTGATGCTGCGGCACGCGCTGCGCAACGCGCTGGTGCCGGTGGTCACCGCCGGCGGGCTCCAGCTCGGGGTGCTGGTCGGCGGCACCGTGATCATCGAGCAGGTCTTCGCGCTCCCCGGTCTCGGCTCGCTGATCGTCAACTCCATCACCCAGCACGACTTCACGGTGATCCAGGGCGCGATCCTCGCCCTCGGTGCCTCCTATGTGCTGATCAACCTGGTGACCGACCTGGTCTATCCCCTCATCGACCCCCGTATCCGGACGACAGGAGCACGCCGTGACGGTTGAATCCACCGCGCCCGCCGTCACCGTCCCCGCGGCGCGCCGGCGCAGGCCGCGCCTCGGCTGGAACGCGACGCTGACCACGGGTGTCTGCGTCCTCGGCGGGATCGTGCTGCTGTCCCTGGCCATCGGCGTCTTCGGCCGCTACGCGGCGACGGACGTCAGCGACTCGCTGCTCACCGGCCCGTCGGGAGGCCACTGGCTGGGCACCGACAACCTCGGCCGTGACCTGTTCACCCGGACCTTCGGCGCGGCCCGGCAGTCCCTGCTGGTGGCCTTCGGCGCGACCACGGTCGCCGCGCTGATCGGCGTCCCCATCGGGCTCGTCGCTGGCTACAACGCCCGCCGGCTGGACGCGGTCCTGATGGCGGCGATGGACACCGCGATGTCAATTCCCTCCGTGCTGCTGGCACTTGTGCTGGTGTCGGTCTTCACCCCGGGCATGTGGGTCCTCATCGCGGGCATGGGCCTGATCTTCGTCCCGTACTTCGCGCGGATCGTGCGGGCCCCTGCGCTCACCGTGCGCGAGCGCGACTTCGTCTCGGCGGCCCGGATCGCCGGGGTGCCGACCCCGGTGATCATCGTCCGGCATGTGCTGCCGAACGTGCTGTCCTCCGCGCTCGTCCAGTACGCGAACACGGCGGCGACCTGCGTCCTCGTCGAGGCGTCCCTGAGCTATCTGGGCCTCGGCATCCAGCCGCCGACGCCCAGTTGGGGCCGGATGATCTTCGAGGGCCAGCGCTATATGAAGGACGACCCGCTGCTGGTGATCGTCCCCGGCATCACCCTGGCCATCGCCACCGCGGCGTTCGGCCTCATCTCCGACGGCCTGCAGGAACAGCTCAACCCGCGCGGCAAGCGCCGCACGCCCTGAACAGGCGCCCGCACCACGTCACTTCACCCTCACGTTCTTGAGAAACAGGCGGTCATGATGACGAACCACACCTTCTCCCGCAGAAACGCGCTGGCCCTGGGCGGCAGCACGCTGGCCGGCCTGATGCTGGCGGCCTGCGGCGGTACGGCCGCCACGGCCTCCAAGACCGCCGGGAAGCCGGTCAGCGGCGGAACGCTGACCATCGGGCTCGACGGGGAGCCCACGGTCGGCTTCGACCCGCAGGTGGCCCAGGCGTACTTCGACCAGCAGATCGTCGCGCAGTTCTACGAGGGTCTGCTGAGCCTGGACAGCAAGGGCCAGATCAAGCCCGGTCTGGCCAAGAGCTACCAGCAGGTGGACCCGACCACCCACCGCTTCACGCTCCGCGACGGAGTCACCTTCCACGACGGCACCAAGCTCACCGCCGACGACGTGATCTTCAGCCTGGAGCGGCTGATGGATCCCTCGATCAAGTCGCCGTACACCCAGCAGTACAAGATAAAAACGGTGACCGCCGTGGACGCGAGCACCGTGGAGATCAAGCTCAGCACCCCGCAGCCGTCGCTCTACAACTTCCTGGCCCGCCCATGGAGCGGCGCCATCATGAGCAAGAAGTGGACGACGTCCCGGACCGGGAACGAGCTCAAGCAGACGGAGAACGGCACCGGACCCTTCTCGCTGAAGAAGTGGTCGAAGGGCATCTCCATCACGCTCTCCGGCTACAAGGGCTACTGGGACAAGCCGAAGCCGTACCTCGACACGGTGATCTACCGGCTCATCCCCGACGAGACCTCGCGCGTGGCCTCGCTGCGCTCCAACTCGGTGCAGCTGTTGTCCTTCCGCGACCTGCGCATGGTGAGCGACGTCAAGAGCACCAGCGGTGTCACCGAGGCGAACGGGCCCATCGTCTCCAGTGTCTGGCTCAACATGAACACCCTCAGCGGCCCGCTCGCCGACAAGCGGGTGCGGCAGGCGTTCAACCTCGCCATCGACCGCGAGACCCTCATCAAGACGCTGGGCAGCGGCTCCGCCGGCCTCGGTTACGTCATCCCGCCGCAGGACCCGTACGGCACCACGCCGACCACCGCCGACCCGATGTACCAGCACAACCAGGCGAAGGCCGTGGCCCTGCTCAAGGCCGCGGGCAAGACCAAGGTCAGCATCGAACTGACCGCCCCCAGCGACTCGGCCTACGGTCCCGACATCTCCGCCCTGGAGCTGATGAAGGCGCAGCTGTCCAAGGTCGGCATCACCCTCAACCTCAAGCTCGTGCCGTTCGCGAGTGTCGTGCCCAAGGTGCTGGGCGGCGACTACACCGACATGATCATGCTGACCAGCGTGCTGAACGCCGACCCGAGCCAGTACCTCGACCTGTGGTTCGCCAAGGGCAGCCCGGCGACCAAGGTCAAGGACCAGCACCTGTGGGACCTGATGGCCGCCGCGAAGAGCGAGCAGGACAACGCCAAACGCGTGACGCTGTACCACCAGCTCGCCCAGTACATCGCCGACGAGGCCTACCTGCTGGTGCCCTACGCCAAGGCGGTGCGCGGCGAGGCCTGGAGCGACCGGCTGCACGGCTACCAGCCGGACGCCACGGCGACCCGCCTCAACCTCAAGAACGCCTGGCTGACGTCGTGAAAGCGGACACTCTGACTCCCGCTCGGGCCGGTGCCGGGAAGGACGGCACCGATCCGGTCCTCGATGTCTCGGGACTGCGCATCGGCTTCGGCGGCTCGGACGTCGTCTCCGGGGTGGATCTCCGTGTCGAACAGGGCGAAGTGGTGGGCCTGATCGGCGAGAGCGGCTGCGGCAAGTCCAGTGTCGCGCTCGCCGCCATGGGGCTGCTGGGCCCGGGCGCCGACGTCCGGGCCGACCGGCTGGTGGCCTGCGGTACCGATCTGCTGGGCAGCGGCGACGCGGAGCTGGAGAGTCTGCGCGGCGACCGGGTGGCGATGGTCTTCCAGGAGCCGATGACCTCGCTGAACCCGTGCATGCGGGTCGGCGCACAGGTCGCGGAGGTGCTGCGGATCCACGGGAAGGCCGGCCGGAAGGAAGCACAGGAGCGGGCGGTGGACCTGCTGCGGCTGGTGGAGATCCCCTCGCCCGAGCGCAGGGCACGGCAGTTCCCGCACGAACTGTCCGGCGGTATGCGCCAGCGCGTCGTCATCGCCATCGCGATGGCGGGCAACCCGCGCCTCCTGCTGGCCGACGAGCCGACGACCGCGCTGGACGTCACCGTGCAGGCCGAGATCCTGCGCCTGCTGCGCTCGCTCCAGCAGGAGCACGGCATGGGCATGCTGCTCATCTCGCACGACCTCGGTGTCATCACCGCCATGTGCAGCCGGGTGCAGGTGATGTACGCCGGTCAGGCGGTGGAGTCCGGCACCGTCGACCAGGTGCTGAACGCGCCCCGGCATCCGTACACGCGGGCGCTGCTCGCGGCGGTGCCGCGGATGCGGGACGGCGACG
>NZ_JAWOAI010000680.1:0-4424 GCF_033194735.1 Streptomyces sp. W16 | reverse complement strand
CGCACGGAGGTGAGCCCCGCCGCCTCCACGGCGCCGAGCCGCAGCCGCCCCTCGGTGACGTCCTTCAGCCTGCCGACCGGGATGGACTCCAGCTCCTGGGCGACGAGTTCGGCCCGCAGCGGTTCCAGTGCGGAGCGGACGGTGTCGAGGGCGCGGGTGTGGTCGGCACGCAGGGCGCGCGCCACGTCGTACAACCGCGTCCCCCGCGCGCACAGCTCCCTGACCTGCCGCCCGCCACGCGGAAACTCCCCCTCCATGTCACCCCCCGCTCCCGATTCCTCCCGGTGTGCATTCATCGTGGCACGCACCACTGACAACGGGGACGGGAGCAGGCGGGCCAAGGGTTCCCGGCCGTCCGTCAGGCGTCGAACCCGGTCGCCCGGGTCCGCTTCTCCCAGGCCGCGATGTCGCCGCGCACCTGGTCGAGGTGGCCGAGCACGGCGTCGACCGCGTCGTCGCCCAGCGGCAGGTGCAGCGGGGTCTCCTCCGCGTCGAGGGCGGCGAGGATGAGGGCCGCCGCCTTCGCGGGGTCGCCGGCCTGGGAGACGTCGCCGCCGGATACGAAGCCGCGGGTCACGCTCACCTTGGCGTACGCACCGCTGTCGGCGCTGACCCCGGCCCGGCTCGTGTCGAAGAGGGCGGTCCGGAAGGCGCCCGGCTCGACGATCAGGACCTTGATGCCGAACTCGGCGACCTCGTCCGCGAGCGCCTCGGACAGCCCTTCCAGAGCGAACTTCGTTCCGCTGTACGCCGAGAAACCCGCGAAGGACATCTGCCCGCCCATGCTGCTCATCTGCACGATCGCCCCGGACCGCCGCTCCCGCATGGACGGCAGCACCGCGCGCGTGAGTGCCGCCGGCCCGAAGACATGCAGGTCGAACAGGTCCCGCAGCTCCTGCTCGGTGGTCTCCTCCAAGGCCCCGACGTGCGTGCGGCCCGCATTGTTGACGAGCACGTCGATCCGCCCGTGCCGTGCCACCACGTCCCGTACGGCCGCCTCCGCCGCCCCCGTGTCGGTGACGTCCAGGCGCAGCGCCTCCAGCTGGTCGGGCCACGCGGCCACCAACTCGTCCAGCCCCTCGGTCCGCCGCGCCGCACCGATCACCACGTCACCGGCGGCGAGCGCGGCCTCGACGATCGCCCGCCCGAACCCGCTGCTCGCTCCGGTGACCAGCCACACCTTGTTCATGACGTCTCCCCATGAGTTCCCGGATCCCTGTTGTCCAGCTGCCGACCAGCCTGCTCCCGCCCCCGATCGCCCGTCCAAGACCTACGCTGATAACCAATGGCTATGACGACGGACGTCCATGTGCGGGACCTGCGCTACTTCGTCGCGGTCGCCGAGGAGCTCCACTTCACGCGCGCGGCCGAGAGGCTGTACGTCTCGCAGCCCGCGCTGAGCAAGCAGATCCGGGCGCTGGAACGGCAGTTGGGCGCCGAACTGTTCCGCCGTGACCGGCAGGGCGTGGCGCTCACGGCCGCCGGTGCGGCCCTACTGCCGTACGCCGAGCGGGTGTTGGCGGTCTGGGCGGAGGGCGCGTCCGCGCTGGCGGAGGTGAGCGCGGCCGAGCGCAGCACCCTGGTGGTCGGCATGAGCACCAGCCCCGGCCGCGGCGGCCTGCTGCCCGCGATCCGCTCGCGCTTCACGGCCGCGCATCCGGAGGCCACCGTACGGCTGCGCCAGGTGAGTTGGGACGATCCGACGGCGGGTCTCGTGGACGGCGACACAGACGTCGCCTTCGTCTGGCTGCCGCTGCCCGACGCGGAGCGCTACGACTGGACGGTGGTCGCCGAGGAGCCCCGCCTGGTCGCGTTCCCGGCCTCCCATCCGCTGGCCGATCGCGCCGAGGTCGACTTCGCGGACCTCGTCGACGAGCCGTTCCTCGCCCTGCCGCCCAGCGCGGGCCCCCTCCGCGACTACTGGCTCGCCCTCGCCGAACGCGGTGGCCGTCCGCCGCGCATCGGGGCGGAGATCGCGAGCACGGAGGAGACGTACGAGGCGCTGGCCGCCGGTCTCGGCATCTGCCTGGTGGCCGCGGGCAACGCCCACCTGATCACCCTCGGCGGTGTCATCACCCGCCCTGTGCACGGTGTTTCGCCGAGCCGTTACGCCCTGGCGTGGCGGCGCGAGGACGGCGGAAGGCCGCTGGTGAGGGCGTACGCGGAGGCTTGCCGGGGGGTCATGAGTGGCGGGTGAGGCGCGTGGCTACTATGAGTCGGCTTTGGGGAGTCGGGGTCTTCGTCTGGGCCTCTGACGGGGTCTTTAGGGGGTAGTCATGAGCGCAGCACGTGTCGGACGTACAAGACGCATACCGTTCGCTTTCGTCGGCGTGGCGATGCTCGCGCCGCTGTTCGTTCCCGCCGCCACCGCGCAGGCGGCGTCGGGCTCGTTGACCGTGACGACGCTGGGGCGGCACGGCGCCAAGGTGGCGACGACGGTGACCGTCGTCAACGCGTCGTCGGGTGAGAGGCGCACCGTCAAGTCCGGCAAGCGGCTCAGCCTGCCCTCGGGCAAGTACCTCGCGATGACCGACATCTACGAGAGCGCCACGGACGGTCTGGGCACCGACACCATCGGCGCGCAGGTCGTGTCGGTGTCGGGGGCCAAGTCCGTGACGCTGGACGCCCGTAAGGGCAAGGCCGTGAAGGTGTCGCTGGACACCCCGGCCGATGTGACCGGACCGGCCCGGATCAGCGCGCAGGTGTGTGCCGCCAACATGGACATGCCCTCGGCGTACAGCGCGGGCGGCTGGAACGACGCGGGGTCCCTCTACGCGATCCCCAACTCCTCCAAGCTGCTCCAGTTCGCGTACATGGCGCAGTGGTCGGGCAGCGACAGCTACGTCGCGGTCAAGAAGACGACCGGTATCCCGGCCGCGCCCGGCGGTTCGTTCAAGCGGTCCAAGCTGGCGACGATCCGGTTCTCGGTGCGCAGCGGGACGCAGATGGGCACCCAGAACGACACCGCCCTCCAGGCCGCGCCCAAGGTCGACGACTGCACGACCGACCTGTACGCCAACGTCACCGACGACAGCGCGCCGTTCAGCACCACGGTCCATGTGACGCCCGGGACCTGGCAGCCGCGCGACGGCGTGATCGCGAACAACGGCGACGGTGTCGGCGGTGGTTTCCCGCCGGTCAGGACGCTGAAGTCGGGGCAGACCTTCACCCAGTCCTTCGGGCGTGCCGTGTGGAGCCCCATGCACTATCTGCCCATCGTCGGCGAAAAGTCCCTGACGTTCATCCCGGACGCCCTGATCGGCGACCCCGACGTGGGTATCTGGGGAGCCGACCCGACGAAGGAAACGGTGGTCCTGTCCAAGGGGAGCACCACCGTCAAGAAGCAGACCCTGACCAACTGGGGTACCGGCGACGCCGAGTTCTCCGCCGCCATCCACTCGGTCGGCACCTACCGGCTGACCGTGGACGCCCATCGCTACCACCCGGGCATCACCTTCCCGTCCGGCATGCTGTCGTCGCGCGTCACCCTCGACTGGCGGTTCAAGGCCGACCCGACCGAGTCGGGGCGGGTCGCGCCCGTCTTCATGACACGGTTCCTGCCGGCCGGCCTCAACAGCCACAACCAGGCGGCGGCCAGCGGCACCACGACGGTCACCGTCAGCGCCGGCCGCGGCTCCCAGGGCCCGGACACGAAGTTCACCAAGTCGACGGTCAAGTCCCTGAAGGTCTGGGCGTCTTCGGACGGCGGCAGGACCTGGAAGGCCGTCTCCGTCACCCGTTCCGGGTCCTCCTGGAAGGCCGCCGTGCACAACCCCGCGTCCGGCGCGGTCGCCCTGCGCTCCCAGGTGACCGACTCCGCCGGCGGCACGTCGACGGAGACGGTCTACCGCGCCTACTCGATCGGCTGACCCACCTCGGCCGCCCGGTCACAGGGACGGTGACCACCACCCGGGGTCCCAACAGGTGTGGGGTCGGCGGGTGTTGGGGCTTCCGTGGAAGGCTCGGGTGACGGTTCGGACGGAGTCGTGGGCTCCGGGGGCTCCTTCACGGGATCACTCGGAGCCGGGTACGTGGGAGTCGGCTCCGGCTCCGTGGTCACCGGTGGCGTCGGAGCCGGCGTCGGATCCGTGGTCGCCGGTGGAGCGGGGGTCGGCTCGGTGGTCACCGGTGGCGGCTCAACAGGGGCCGTAGGAACGGGTGTTCCGCCACCGTCCCCCACCGGCACGGCGGTCGGCCCGGTGCCCGTGCCGCCAAGTACCGCCGGAGGCACGGCGGTTGCGGAGCCGTCCGGTGCCGATGCCGGGGAGCCGGCGTCGTCGGCCGGTGTCTTCGCGGGCTTCCCCGACTCCGGCTGCGATGCCACCGGCGCCTGGGACACCGGGACTTCGGCCACCGGGCCCTTCGCCACCGGGACTTCGGCGGAGTCGGTTCCGCCGAGTACGACGATCACCGCGACGGCGCCC